>JAEZDX010000512.1 GCA_023417975.1 Bacillota bacterium | reverse complement strand
CTGCTGGAGTCCTTGTGTATGAGAGTATACCTCTTCAATTTCTTCAAGAGTAGTACCGGGAATTCCAAGCAGGCAGTGGTTTATTTTTAGGCATTTTTCACCTACAATGTATGCGTCATATTTGTTTAGCAGATCCATAACATCGGATATTCCTCCGGTAGAAGAATTTTCTATAGGAAGAATTCCATATTTTATTTCTCCTTCCATCAAGAGTTTAAAAATGCCTTCAAAGGTTTGTTCATAAACCTCGTCACAATTCTCACCGAAGATTGCAAGCATAGCTTCATGGGTATATGAACCGGGTACTCCGAAATACCCGATTCGTGTGTCTTTATCATTTGGTAAATAACTTTTATTCATATCAGCTTAATTCCTTTACAACTAAATCTCCCATTGTGGTACATCCCACAGATGTCATTCCTGCAGACATGATATCTAATGTTCTGTACCCCATATCCAAAACATTATTTATCGCCTTTTCAATGTCATGTGCTGCTTCCGGCATGTTAAAGGAGTATCTGAGCATCATGGCGACACTCATTATTGTAGCTAACGGATTAGCCTTATCCTGTCCTGCAATATCAGGGGCAGATCCGTGTATTGGTTCATATAGTCCAACGTTACCCTCGCCCAATGAAGCAGACGGCAGCATTCCAAGTGACCCTGTTATCATAGAAGCCTCATCGCTGAGAATATCTCCAAACATGTTTTCCGTCAGTATTACGTTAAATTGAGACGGTCTTCTAATGAGCTGCATTGCAGCATTGTCTACATACATATAGTTCAATTCAACATCCGGATATTGCTTAGCAATGTCTGTAACAACCTCTCTCCACAATCTGGAGCTTTCCAAAACATTTGCTTTATCTACCAAGGTGAGCTTATTCTCTCTCTTTCGGGCAACTTCAAAACCCATATGAGTTATACGTGCAATTTCCGCTGTAGTATATACTTGAGTATCCCAAGCTTTATAAGTACCGTCCTCAAGTTTAACCTTCTTTTTTTCTCCAAAATAGGAACCGCCAATGAGTTCTCTTATGATAAGTATATCCAAGCCGTCTTGAAGTGCCTCTTCCTTGAGCATAGATGCAGACTTAAGCTGCGGGAATACTATAGCCGGTCTTAGATTTGCAAAAACCCCCAATGCTTTTCTTATTCCAAGAAGTCCTGCCTCAGGTCTTAGATGTCCCGGCAGAGTATCCCACTTTTCTCCTCCTACAGCTCCCAAAAGTACTGCATCACTAGCCTTACATATTTCAATGGTTTCCTCCGGAAGCGGAACCCCTGTCTTATCTAGGGCTATACCCCCCATTAAAACTTCTTCTCTTTCAAATTCCACTCCATATTTTTTTGCAACTGCATCCAAAACTCTTAATGCTTGAGTTACAACCTCCGGACCTATTCCATCTCCGCGTATTACTGCTATTTTCATAGTTATCCACCCCTCTTAAAATATAGTTTTTAATCTTAATCACTATAGGCTTGCGCCTCTTTGACGTTTTCAGCGGTCACTCCCTTTCTTATTTTCTCTTCATATAAGAAATATTCAATGGAGTCCACTAACGCCCTCCAGCTAGCCTCAATGATATTTGTAGAAACACCTACGGTTCCCCAAGTCTTATCTCCCTCCGTAGTCTCTATATGAACTCTTACCTTTGCCGCAGTAGCTTCTGTTGTGTCCAATACTCTAACCTTATAATCCGTAAGTCTGATTCTGCTAAGAGTAGGATAAAACCTTATAAGTGCCTTTCTTAGGGCTCTATCCATGGCATTAACCGGACCATCTCCCTCTGCTGCAGCAATTTCCTCAATTCCATCTACCTGAATTTTTATAACCGCATAGGCACTATATTTTTCTTCCCATTTGTCTTCGCAATGTACTCTGAAATCCTTGACTTCAAAAAAAACCTCTCTTATACCGAGCATATTTCTCACCATGAGCTCAAAAGAAGAATCGGCGCCTTCAAATTGATATCCTGCGTATTCCAGCTGCTTCAATCTGTCAATAATGCCTTGAGCCTCGATGGAGTCTTTAGATATCCACGGCGCTACTCTTTGTATTTTCTTTACTACTGTACTTTTTCCGCTTACCTCTGACATTAAAATTCTTCGATTATTGCCGACTAATTCCGGTCTTATATGTTCAAAGGATTCCGGATTTTTAAGTACTGCGTCTATATGCATGCCTCCTTTATGCGCAAAAGCACTGTTTCCAACATAAGGCGCCTTTGAATTTGGAGACATATTGGCTATTTCACTTATATATCTTGATAAGCCTGTCAGCTCTGCAATATTCACAGAGCATAACAGTTCTTTATTTAGCTTTAAACTAAGCGTAGGAATTAAAGTCGTAAGATCTGCATTACCGCATCTTTCACCATAACCGTTGAAAGTACCTTGAACCATACCGGCACCTTTTAGGACAGCCTCCAATGAATTTGCAACAGCAGTTCCTATGTCATTATGACAGTGTATACCTATGGGTACATTTATTGTTTGGCTTACTTCATTTGTAATAAAGGAAATTTCATAGGCTAAAGTACCGCCATTTGTATCACATAGTACTATCCAATCGGCACCGGCATCAACAGCTGACATCAAAGTTTGCACGGCATATTGTTTATTGGCTTTATAGCCGTCAAAGAAATGTTCAGCATCAAATATTACTTCCTTACCACTGTTTTTCAAATATCTAATGGTATCACCTATCATTTTTATATTCTCATCAAGCGTGGCTTTTAGTATTTCTGTAACATGCATATCCCAGCTTTTGCCGAATATAGCCGTTACGGAAGTATGTGCTCTTAAAAGTGCAGCGACTCCTATATCTTCCTCTACTGATATATTCGGTTTTCTCGTACTGCCAAAGGCAGCCAGTTTTGCATTTTTCAGTTTCATATTACTAATGTTATTGAAAAATTCAATATCTTTTGGATTCGAAGTTGGATTGCCTGCCTCAATATAATCTACCCCAAAGTCATCAAGCAATCTGCAAATCTTCATCTTGTCATTAAGTGTAAATGATATTCCTTCTGCTTGTGCACCATCACGCAGTGTGGTGTCATAAATAAACACTTTGCCCCCTAAACGCAAGAATATAGCCCCCCTTTATATAGTTTTAATATATTTCTATAGAATAGCATTATGGTTGTTTACCTTATGTGACGATCTTTGCCCCAAATCTCACATTTTTATTACTTTTTATATAAAGCAAAAAGAGCATATCTCCCCGTATGGGGCGAACATGCTCGCGGTACCACCCAAAATTGTACTCTAAAGTCATAACGGCTTATGCCGGCACAGCTTACTCAAAACTTTTTCAGCCTGCAGCTCAAAGGTGATTTTCATATTTCTTGGCTTTATGGGCTTTCACCTAATCCCACTCTCTGATAAAATAAGCACTAGATCATTTTGATTAATTGACATTGCCTATCACTAAAAGCATTAAAAATATTACTCTTCCTTATCAGCGCTTCATAATTTATGTTTTGTTTTATAATTTAACATAATACGCTTTACCTGTCAATATATAGAATCAAAATAATAAATTTTAATTTCATGAATTGCATATAAAAACTACTTGCTTTTAATATGATTTCATTGTAAAATAATATTGCTTTAACATGGGGGTATGGCGAAGTTGGGATCGCGCTTGAATGGCATTCAAGAGGCCAGGGGTTCGAATCCCCTTATCTCCACCACATAAAAGCCTTGAGGTTTAACTCTTCAAGGCTTTTTTATTTTACCTAGCTATCTTCTATGCCTCTCAAAATATCCTAATCCGTTTCCTGCATCAGAGTAATAAATATTAAAGCCTTTACTGTTTTTATCATGTCCGAAAGCCTTAGGTAAATATTTTTTATCAAACTTCACTTTGTTAAGCCCAATATACTGAGTAAATACATAAATAATCTTGTGTTCTTCTTCATTAAGCAGTGCATACTCATAGCAATGATTACTATTGAATATTGTTACATAAGCCGGGTATTTAAAATTCTCTGTGTCATACACAATCTTATTTTCCTTACCTTCTAAAGTTTTCATTCTCATATGTTTCAACAATTTTTGAAAGCCTTAATACTTCCGTATTATAAGCTTCTTCTGATAGAGAGTACTCTAAATAAATCTGACTAGTAGGATCCAAAAATGTATCTCTTTGATAATAATAATAAGAATCTATTCGTGCAGCTTGTGGAATGGTAGTTGGAAAAATATATAGATTGCTATAGCCCTTAAAATTATAGAAATATCCATAGTTATTTATATCAGAAGTTTTAATAGCCGGTCCACCGGTTACTACTAAATATGCTGCCATGAGAAATGTACCAAGAAGTAGCACGGAAATAGCACTAGCTACTATTGCAAAAACAGATCTTCTTCTTTTTCTAATTCTTTTGCCATATGTGATAATACTCTGATTTTCTTTTACTACAGCCTCTGGCAGAGCAATTTCGGGGTCATTTAGTGCATTGTAATATTCTTCACATGCTTCGCATTCTTTTAAATGTTCTTCAATAATTTCACTACTTTTCTTATTTGTCACACCGTCTTTATAAATCGGCAGTAAATCTCTGATTATTTCGCAATCATATTTCATAACCATACTCCTCTCTCAACTTATCTTGCAAGAAGATCTTACCTCTATGATATATTACCTCAAATTCTTGAATAATATCATCTCCTTGCACCGTTTCACCTCCTTTTATTCTCTCACAACATTAGTTGCATTTAAATAAAAAAAGTTACATTTATACTCAAAACTTCCAAGTCATATACACTAAACATCAAAAAATAAAGCTGACACAATACCGATTTTTAACGCTATTGTGTCAGCTCCTTTTATTATGACTTTATTAAATTTTCTCTGCATTTATTCACAAATATTTCTAAACTTCTCTTTTCTTCACTTGCTTTTTGTGCACTCATATTTCCTCTGCCTAATCTGTCGCATAAAGAAAATAGAGCAATTTCATCTATTTCTATTTCTTCAAGCATATTTTTCAAATTTGCAAAAGGCAATTCCTTTACTACAAACAAAGGCTGCATATGCCACCTTACCATTGTTGCTACACGCTTTATGAATTCTACATCATCAGTGAGCTGCATAAGAAATTTTTCTGTCAACTCCATACCTATCTTATCATGATCATAGGATGTTATTCTTCCCTTTCTGGTCTTTGTTGCCGGACCTTTCCCAATATCGTGTAATAACGCTGCCCACATAAATACAGCCTTATCCACGCTTTCCTTTCTTCTTTTTGCGCCTTCATCAACTACAAGCATAGTATGCTTCCATACGCTGCCTTCCGGGTGATGTACAGGTGATTGTGGTGTGTCCTTTAATTTATAAAGCATATCAAAGGGATGTTCTCTAAATTTAGCTTCCTTTGAAATTTCATTTAAAAAAAGAGAAGGCCTTTGATCCGCTGTGAGATGCTGTGTTATTTCATTAAAATAATCCCTTATCATATTAACCTCTCCTCAAAAATAATAAGGAGCATCACTGCTCCTTATTATTTTACTTATAAATTATAATTTAATACGCATTAATTTTGAGTCTCAGATTTACCTGCGCTTGGAGAAGTTGTCGGTGTTGCTGTTGGCGCAGTTGTAGGCGCTTCAGTTGGTGTAGGCGTAGGTTTTGTTGTTGGCGTCGCAGTTGGTGTTGCAGTCGGTGTTGGTGTCGGAGCAGTTGACTCACTAGACTTCGGTGTTGATTCCGGCGTTTTTGTGGGTGTCACCGGAGTATCATCAATATCATCTCCGGCTTCTCCTGTTGTCGGATTTGTTACCTTTACCTCAACACTCTTATAACTATTCAACACGGCTTGGAAAGCCTTTTTATCCAACTCACTTTTATCAGTTACTTTATTTGCAAAAATAAAATCGTTCATAACCTTTGCATTTTGATCTCTATCCATTAACAGTACCCATGCTCCACTGTACATTCCACCCCAACTGATTTCATCTACAGGTATTTGTAATTGCTCCATCTGAATGGGTTTAAACTTTGTTACCGTGTATGCATAATTAAGTAATGACGCCGGCTCCACGTTTGTTTTTACATAGTCAAGCATCTTCATCATCAATGAAGTATACTGAGTAACCCCCATACCCTGAAGCTTATCAGCTAAAAGCTCAAGTACCTCTCTCTGTCGTTCCGTTCTTGCATATTCCGTATCGGTTTTTCTTATTCTTGAATAAGCCAAAGCTTGTTGTCCATCCAAGTGCTGATAACCGCCTTTTGTAAGCGGAGGTGATTTCTGAGTTCTCACCTCACCAATATACTTATTTATCTCTTTAATGTCTCTGTCCTTGACATCTACATCAATTCCGCCTACCGCATCTATTATATCTTCAAAGCCCCAGAAATTAACGATTATATACTTGTCTAATTTTATTTTAAAATTTAGTTCTATAGTCTTCATTAATAATTCCGGTCCGCCTATGGCATACGCAGCATTCAATTTTTGGGTTTTGTGATTAGGTATGTCCACATAGGAATCTCTCATTAAAGAAGTAAGTTTTATTTTTTTATTATTATCATCGATAGTTGCAATAATCATGGAATCGGAACGAGCCTTCTCATTTAAGTCTCTCGCATCTGTACCTATTAACAATACGTTCGTTATTCCTTTAACTTCATCATACAACGGCTCAGGCATTGGCACATTGCTATAATCCGCATTAGGCTCACTTAACTTGTCTGTATTGGCAGAAACATAAATCTTACTTCTTACATACAAGTAAAACCCTCCGGCTGACAAAATTATAACAAGTAAAAATACACCTATACCAAACAATACTCTCTGTTTTATGCTCATATTTTTAAAGAACTTTTTTATTCCGCTGAATACTTTTCTCAAGTGCAGCACCTCCATCTCACATATCAAACAGTAATATATACGTATTTTTTTAATAAAAGTTACATATAATATAGTTTTGGATAATTTCAAGAACTTCTATATTATAATACATTCAAATATATAAATCTACAGTAAATTACTCCTACAAACTAATTAAATCTTAAAAATTTGTTATTTTATGTAATTAACTGTTCCTTCCTATCAATTACCGCTCTTTTACAATAAGCCCTCCTTGCAATCCAAGGAGGGCTTATATATGTTTTATTATTTAGTTTGCTTTAGCACCGGAGGCACCACTGCTTTTTAATATTTTTTTCATTCCATCCGTAGCTTCAACTTTTCCATCTAGCATTACCCACATTGCCTCTACGCCATCAAGGCTTTCCACCAATTTTCTTCCCTTTTCATATGGCAATAGAAAAACCGCACTGGATAAAAAATCAGCTAAACCTGAATCCTTGGTTACTATTGTTACTTGGTGAAAGTAGTTAGCCGGCATGAGTGTAGTCGGATCTATTATGTGATGATACACCTTATCGTCTACAACATAATATCTCTGATAATCTCCACTGTCTACTACAGAAGCGTTATTTATAAACACTGTATCAAGAATATTACCGTCATCTGATACTATTGATTTGTCTGGATCTTGTATACCTATTCCCCAACGTTCACGTATACCGTCAAGGGGTTTTCCCAATACCCTGACATTTCCGCCTGCATTTATGATTCCTGAAGTTAAACCTGCAGCCATTATTTCTTTAGCCACAATCTCAGTTGAATATCCCTTTGCTACACCACCTACATCAAGGCTCATCTTTGGATCTTCAAGATATACTGTGCTGTTTTGCTCGTCAACTATAACTTTATCAATATCCGTATGTTTTGCAGCTTCCTCTAAAGATTTCATCGGAGGAAGTTTTGCTTTTTCCGGATCATCCCTTCCTTCTTCCCTGTAATCATGCCATATACTTAAAACAGAACCTAATGCTATGTTTTTTAGCCCTCCGGTTTTCTTGCACCATTCCTTTGAAAACTTAATTATATCTATAATTTGCTTATCCACCTTAACCGGCTGCTTTCCAGCATTATCATTTATGGTCTTAATATTGTTAAAACCATCGTAATTGTTATATATATCAAAAAGCTTGTCGAGCTCTTTATATCTATTATGAATTTTACTCATATATGTTTTAAATTCATCTTCTGTCTTTGTATAGCCTACAACCATGATTATAGTGTCAAAAGTATCGTAAAAGGAATCCTGATACTTCGTAAATTCATTTTTCTGTGTCTTATTACAACCTGTAAAGAGAGGCGTAATCAGAAATAATATCAACAAACCTGCGGTAATTTTTTTCATAACCGTCCTCCTTATTTATTCAAGATTCCAAAGCTAAAAATTACATAATAAAACTATCTCTCTGAATATACAACCACACTAAGTTATATTTTAACTCCGGAATCTCATAGTAACAACAGACACTTCTAAAAATATTAAAATTTATAAAACTCCCCCACTAGAAGAGCGGAGGAGTTTTATTAAATATATCGCGTTAATTCAAACTATTTTGCATTCTTATAAGCTTCTGCAGCTGCAGCAAAATAATTTGTAACTGAAATTGATACTGATGAAGTAAGTTCTGCTACATCAGGAATACCTGATTCACTATCAGTGCTCTTAGTCTTCATTGACTTAATTTCGTCGGAAGTCTTTCCAACCATCCACTTAGCCAATGCTTCAGCCTGCTGATACCATTCCTTCTTAATCTTGGATGCTTTAGCCATTCCATACTGCTCTTTAAGCTCGTCCTTTGTCTTGTATTCAGCCTTCTTATCGGAAGTTACCTTACCATCTTTGCCGAAATTAACCTTAGTCTGAGCGCAATCAACTATAGCAGCAAGTACTTTTCCATCCTTATCGAAAGCAGCAGCAACTAATGAAGTATCAGTCTGTGCTACAGGAAGAACTTCCTTACCGTCTTTGTCAGTGCCAAGTGCCTTTGAACCTGCAATTGATACATCTTCTCCAAGACCAACCTTTGCAACGTCACCCTTAACATCTACTGCAGTCTTATATGCTTCTTCAACAGCAGCAATAAATTCTTCAACAGAAATACTTACTGAAGAAGTAAGTTCAGGAATATCCGGAACTGCTGGATGTGCATCATCCTTCTTCTTTGTCTTCATAGCTTTAATTTCTGCTACAGTCTTACCTGTCATCCACTCTTCTAAGGAAGCAGCCTGCTGATACCATTCCTTCTTAATTGTGGAAGCCTTGATCATTCCATAGTCATTACCAAGTTCCTTCTTTGTCTTAACAGGTGTCTTAAGATCAGATGTTATCTTCATTTCCTTATCAAAGTTAACCTTTGATTGAGCAAAGTCAAAAGAAATCTTAAGTACCTTTCCATCCTTGTCAAATCCTACTGCTGCTAAAACTGTATCTACTTGTCCAACTGGTAATACTTCTTTACCATCTTTGTCAGTACCTAAGTCCTTGGAACCTGATATTGATGTTTCGTGTCCAAGTCCTAGCTTTACAACGCCTTTAGTGCTAGTAGTATTGCTTGGTGTTGTTGAAGTCTTGTCATCCTTAGCAGTGCAACCTGCAAACATAGCAACTGCGAATACAGGTGCTAAAAGAATTGAAAGTGATTTTTTCATGTTTTACCCCATCCTTTTTTATAACTAGTTTAATTATTGTTCAATTAAATCTTAACATATTGTTAATATATTGACAATATTTTTAAGCAAAATTTTTTTACTTTTTAATAGTTTCTAAACGTTTTCCACTCACTATTTATGTTATAAAATAATATTCATACATTTTAATCCAGCCTTTTCTTACCATTTGTTAAGCCTTATTTTGTATTTTTATTGTTTACACTGATTAACATTGCTTATAAATTCACAGTATTATAATTTTCTAACAAAAATAAAAATTTTTTTTGCATGATTTTTGCATTAAATTAATATTTAGCATGCAAATACAAGTTAAAATATAGACTTTTTTTTTAATATAAAGTAGAATTATTAAGAAGTTTAATGTGGATTTTTTACGGAGGGACAGTTATGAAATTTAAAAAATACGATTATGTAGTTCTTGTTACTTTACTGCTTTTAACCATTGTTTCCATTGCTGTTCCATTTTTAACCAATAAAAAGCCAGAAGAAGAAATAGTTGTAATTCAAGTCTCAGGTAAGGACTATAAAACCTTCCCTCTTAATAAAGATAACTCTATTCCTATAAAAGTAGGAGATCATTACAATCTTATAGTAATAAAAGATAATAAAGTAAGAATTACCGAAGCGAATTGTCCGGATAAGCTTTGTGTAAAAGATGGCGCCATTTCAAAGCAAGGTCAGATACTTGTTTGTTTGCCTAATAAAGTAGTTGTTCAAATTAAGGGAAAAGACATAGACCAGATAGATACAAGTACTTACTAATTCTAATTTGAAGTGTTTCTTATTTTGAAGGGAGTATTTATATATGAAGAATTTACAAAGGCTTACTTTCTTGGCAGTATTGGTTGCTCAGGCCTTAGTTTTATATATAGTTGAAAGCATGATACCCGTACCCTTTATAACTCCTGGGGCAAAGCTTGGACTATCCAATATCATTACTGTTGCATCCTTATACCTTTTTGGCTTTAAGGATACCTTCGTAGTTGTACTTCTAAGAATACTTTTATCAACATTTTTCGGCGGATCTATATCCAGCCTCATATACAGCTTAAGCGGCGGTATACTCAGCTTGCTTTTTATGCATTTAGCTAAAGCCTTAGGCAAGGATGATATTAGCATCATGGGCGTTAGTATAACAGGTGCTTTTTTCCACAACGTAGGCCAAGTTTTGTCTGCTGCTGCAATAATTCAAAACATTAATGTTGTAATTTATCTACCTTTGCTTACCGTTTCAGGTATAGGAACCGGTTTTTTCGTAGGCATAACCGCTAATTACCTTTTAAATGCATTAAAAAAACTGCCCATCTATAAAACTATAAATAACAGTAAGCTTTAGTCTTCCGAATATTATTTCTGAACTCGGTTAAATTATATGTAAAGTGTAACAAATCAAGAATTTAATCGGAGGTAAGAAATGGACAATAATAAATATCGAATGAAAGACGATGATAAAAGCAATGCAGAATTGAGAAAAATGTTTCCAAAGGATGGGGAAGACATAGGTATAATCGATGGAAAGAAAATCGGTTCTCACGAGAACGGAAATAAATTTACAAAACGGTCAAAGCTTTCTCACAATCAATAAATATACTAATCTCAACACTCCTTAAAATGTAATTTTGCATTTTAAGGAGTATTTATTTGAGATAAAATATATGGAAACAGATAGAAGGGATAGATTATATGAAAAGTAAAGTACTGCGGCTGCTATCGGATTCATTTTATGTGTCGGGAGAAAGCATTAGTCATACACTAGGAATTAGCAGAGCTGCCGTTTGGAAATATATTAACTCTTTAAAGAGCGAAGGTTATATTATAGAATCATCAACCAATAAAGGCTATAAAATTCTCAATCGACCTGATTTACTCACTTATGAGGAAGTATCCGCTTATTTAAAAACAAAATTTATAGGCAGAAATTTAAGCCATTATAACTCTTTGGCTTCTACTAATACAAAAGCCAAGGAAATCGGAAGCTGCGATTTTATAGACGGAACTGTCCTTGTCAGTGAAGAGCAGCTAAATGGAAGAGGACGTCTAGGTAGAAACTGGTCTTCTCCGAAAAGTAAAGGAATATGGATGTCCATATTATTAAAGCCGGATATTCCACCGACAGAAGCCTATAAAGTAACTATAATTGCCGCTGCAGCCGTATATAGAGCATTAGCTGAAAGCAATGTTTGCTCTCTTGTGAAATGGCCAAATGATATAGTTATTAATAACAAAAAAGTATGTGGTATTCTTACAGAGATGAACGCAGAATTAAGTAGAATACATTACTTGGTAATTGGTATAGGTATTAATGTTAATACTTCAGAGGATGAGTTTCCTGAAGATATAAGAGAAAAGGCATCCTCATTATTTGTGGAATCAGGAAGAACTTTTGATAGAAAAGTAATCATGTCAAGTATATTAAATAATTACGAAGCACTATACAAGGATTTCTTAACTTCCGGATCAATAGCTGAGAGTATTGCCATTTGCAGGGAAAATTCTGCCGTTTTGGGCAGAGAAGTTGTGTTGATTGAAGGTAATAACACTAAGGTTGTTGAAGTTATTGATATAAGCGAAAACGGCCACTTAATAGTTAAAGATAGTAATGAAACTCGCGAAATACTCTCGGGAGAAATATCCGTTAGAGGAAAAAACGGATATATATAATAAGGCTCAGCTTTACAGCTGAGCCTCTTTTTAAAATGTCATAAACATAGTATTATAGTCGCTTCTGTCTAAAGGCATTTCTATTTTATCGCATGCCTTTACCGTTAAACGCTGCTTGTTTTTCTGCTCCTTTAGGCATTCATAGTAGTTTCTTCCATTTTCATTAACTTTAAGCTCATTCAATTCATATGGTGTTTTCTGATTTTCATAATAATATTTATCTTTCCTCTCCATATTATTCGCTCCTTCTATATTTCATAGATGATTTCATTTATAGGCGCTCCGGGTGCCACCATGGGAAGTACCTTATCTTCCTCATGAATTATGCAATCAACAATAATAGGCTCATTAAGAGATAATGCATAGGTAAGGGCTTTTTCTACTTCATCTTCATTTTCAATTCTTACACCTTTTATTCCATACGCTTCGCCAAGTTTTATGAAATCCACGTCTTCACTCATTACCGTAAAGGAAAACCGTCCATTACAAAACATTTCCTGCCATTGCCTTACCATACCTAAGGCATGATTATTAAATACCAACTGAATTATAGGGCATCTATATTTGGAAACAGTGGCCAATTCATTACAATTCATCTTAAAGCTTCCGTCTCCGGCAACATTAATAATCCGCTTTCCCGTATTGCCGAAACAAGCACCAATTGCAGCACCTAAACCGTAACCCATAGTGCCTAAGCCACCAGAGGAAATAAAAGTTCTTGGCTTAGTATAAGTATAGTATTGTGCAGCCCATATCTGATTTTGCCCTACTTCTGTAGTTATTATTGCTTCTCCTCCTGTTAACTCATACAGCTTATTTAAAACAGTCTGCGGGCTTAACCTCCTGTGGTTGTCTTTTATAGGATACTGCTTTTTCCAATTGTCTATTTGCACATTCCATTCACTATAATTCCTTTCATCAACTCCATCAATTATTTCTGAAAGCATATACTTCAGATCACCTAATAAAGGCACATCCACTCTTACATTTTTGCCCATTTCATCAGAGTCAATATCTACATGAATTATCTTTGCTTTAGGGGCAAAGCTCTGTATATGGCTAGCAACTCTATCGCTAAATCTTGCACCCAATGCAACAAGCACATCACAGTTAGTAATACCGTAATTTGAGCTGTGGCTTCCATGCATACCTACCATTCCTGTAAACAAAGGATGATTATAAGGAAAAGCTCCTGTTCCCATCAAGGTAGTTGTAACCGGGGCTTTAATCTTTTCTGCCAACTCCAGCAGTCTATTACTTGTTCCTGATATTATTACTCCGCCGCCGGCATATATCATAGGCCGTGTACTCTCGTTAATCAGCTTCACCGCTTTAGATAAATTAGTTATTTCTTTAATGTCTTCAGCAGCGCATAAATCTTCTTCTTTCCTTTTTTCCTTCATAAAATAATCAAATTTTGTTAATTGAATATCTTTAGGTATGTCAATGAGTACAGGCCCTGGTCTTCCTTCTGCTGCAACATAAAACGCATCGGCAATAATTTCCGGAAGTTCTTCAATGCTTTTAACTTGGTAGTTCTTCTTTGTAATTGATGATGTAATGTCTGTAATATTAACTTCCTGAAAGGAAGCCCTCCCCAACAGCGGCCTTGCTACCTGTCCTGTTATTACTACCATTGGAATAGAATCACTAAAAGCAGTTGCTATACCCGTAACTGTATTTGTTGCTCCGGGACCTGATGTAGCAAAAACTACGCCTACCTTACCGGTAGCTCTGGCATAACCATCTGCAGCATGAGAAGCCCCTTGTTCATGTGCCGTTATTATATGCACAATTTCTTTTTCATCATATAGTGCATCGTACAGCGGTATAACCGCTCCTCCCGGATAACCGAATACTGTGTCAACTCCTTGTTCCTTTAAGCATTGCAAAATCAATTGTGCACCATTTAAATTCAACGAATATCCCCCCAATTATATTACTTATCATATAAAACAGCCCCAAATAAAAAATAAGTCTTCATCCCAAAAATCAGGGACGAAAACTTATCCGTGGTACCACCCTAGTTCTCTGCAGCTTCTTTTGCTGCAGACTCCATATAATGATATAATTATCATCTCCGCAATATCGGGCGGTGCCGTTTTTACCTACTTTTATATACATGCCTATCTTCGTGATACAAAGTACACTTTGATAATCAGCATTTAACTCTAAATTTCAGTTCAAAAGCTCAGGAACGATATTCAGATAATGTGTAAAGTGCCGATTCTCAGCATATCTCGGCTCTCTGTAACCTCCAGCAAAATCCTACTGTTTCCTTCACAGCCTTATACTTATTCTATTTTATTTTTGTCTAACCAAGGCATCATTTTTCTAAGATCTTTTCCAACCTGTTCAACTTGATGCTCCTGTTCCAATCTTCTCATTGAATTAAAATACGGTCTTCCTACTTGATTCTCAAGCAGCCAGTTTTTCGCAAATGTTCCGTTTTGAATCTCTTTTAATACTTGCTTCATTTCTTTTTTTGTCTCATCTGTGATTAGTCTGCTGCCTGTTACATAATCTCCATATTCAGCGGTGTCACTTATAGAATATCTCATCATGCTTAATCCGCCTTGATTTATTAAATCAACAATTAGCTTCATCTCATGCATGCACTCAAAGTATGCACTTTCCGGTTGATAACCGGCTTCAACCAGTGTTTCGAAACCTGCCTTCATCAATGCAGCTACCCCTCCGCAAAGTACGGCCTGCTCACCAAACAAATCCGTTTCAGTTTCCTCTTTAAAGGTTGTTTCCAGTACACCTGCTCTTGAGCCGCCAATTCCTTTAGCATATGCCAATGCATAGTCCTTAGCCTTGCCGCTGTAGTCTGCATATACTGCTATTAAACACGGCACTCCATTCCCCTCTGTATACTGCCTTCTTACTATATGTCCCGGTCCTTTAGGTGCTACCATAAAAACATCTATGTAGGCCGGAGGTTTTATTTGACCGAAGTGTATATTAAACCCATGTGCAAAAACCAATGCTTTGCCTTCCTCAAGATATGGCTCAACTTCTTCCTTATAAAGCTTTGCCTGCTTTTCATCAGGAATTAAAAGCATTATAATATCACAGTTCTTTACAGCTTCAGGAACAGTACTTACCTTTAATCCTGCAGCTTCAGCTCTTCCCCAAGACTTACTGCCCTCGTAAAGTCCAACGGTAACATTTACTCCACTTTCCTTCAAGTTAAGTGCATGAGCATGGCCTTGACTTCCATAGCCTATTACTGCAACCTTTTTATCCTTCAGTAATTCCAGATTTGCATCCCCATCATAATATAATTTAGCCAATAGAAACTCCCCCTTAATATTTATACGTTAAATTTTATATTTATATATGCACAACAAACGTAAACTAATGCCCCAAAACAAATTGCAATTTTCACAATATTATGCATATTAAATTTACACACATTCACTCATTCATTCTTTCTCGTACTTGAATTGTATAACGACCGCCAGAAAGTAAATAAAAAAAGGATATTCTTCGCTTGGGGCGAAGAATATCCGCGGTTCCACCCAATTTTTACTCAATACATAACGGCTGACGCCGGCTAGGCTTACTATCTCAGAAAGATTTCAACCAGCAACTCAAAGGTGATTTTTAGAATTTATCCATCTGTAGGCTTTCACCTTACCCTACTCTCTTTAAGATTTCAAAAATTCCTACTCTTCCTTCTCAATGCTTTTACATTTTAGCTTTTAAATCATTGAATTTATTGTATACAATTTACCACTTATAATATATATTGTCAATACATTTTACATAAATATTTGATAGAATAATGAAAGTTTTTTTGTAGACGCTTTCAGCCGTCAAATTATTAAATATATTTACACCATAATAAAATCAAGAATTTTATATTGATATAGCTATAACAATTATGGTCTGTCTTTTATATTTATTCACTATAGAACACCTATGCATTGTTTCTCCAAAACACAGCTACTTAAGAACTTCCTTTATTACTCTTAATCCATTTGAATAAAATATTTTGTCTATTGAATCTTCCTTAAAGCCTGTTTTCAATAAGCCATTATATAAAATCTCCATTCCGCTGCAATCACCTAATTCAACCTCACAAGTTATTCCGTCAAAATCACTGCCTAAAGCCAATACATCTATGCCACCAACTTTATATATATGCTGTATGTGCTTTATCATGTCATCAACCTTAGAAATAGGTGAGCTTCCTAAGAATGCAGCAAAAAAGTTTATACCTATGATACCTCCATGCTCAGATATTAGACGTATCATATCATCTGTAAGGTTCCTTGGGTTATTTGTAATAGCTCTTGAGTTTGAATGTGATGCAATGAAAGGAACTTTACACCTTTCAGCCACATCATAAAAACCCTTATCAGACAGATGTGAAACATCAACTATAATTCCAAGTTCATTCATAGCTTCAACAAGTTCATATCCAAAGGTAGTTAATCCTTTATTTTGATATTTAGGTATACAATTTGGATATCCAATATCATTGGCATAATTCCAAGTCAAAGTTATTATCCTTACTCCCATTTCATAAAAATCCTTCAGATTTTCAAGACTCCCTCTTAATGCTGCGCCTTCCTCTATGGTTAATAAACAGGATACCAATCCGTCCTGTTCATTTTCCAATATATCCTTATAGTTATATGCCTGTTTAACCAAATCACTGTTCTTAGATATTTCTTCTTTAAAAATATTGGCTAAATACATAGCCCATTCATAAGGTTCATGCTCCTGTTTATCTATAAACAGTGCAAAAAATTGAGCCAGATAATGACTTTCTTTTAACCTCTCAAAATCTATTGAAAATTTATTCTTTCTTAAGTTTGTTTCAAAATTATAGCCTACCTTTGTCAAAGTATCACAATGTAAATCCAGTACCTTCATATACCCTTCTCCGTTAACAATTATTATGGTATATTATATCACTAAACTGCAAAAGTGCCATACACCGGATTCTCCTTATATGAACTTTCCTTATATTCTTTACAAAGCAATGCCCTTATATATCCTCTGTCTTTAGTTGTAGAATCGATATAATACCCTCTGCCATAATAAAATCTTACGAGGGATAGAATTTTTGAAGCAGTGTGAAGATATATCTTCTCCACCTCCATTTGCTTCATTACTTCATCTACAAAATCCATAAGCTTACTTCCTATACCCATGCTCTGATATTCTATAGCCACTGCAAATCTACTTAAATATGCACAATTATCTTCCTTTACTTCAATTCTTACACAACCTACTACACATCCATTTATTTCAGCAACAAAACAATGTTTAGTCTTCAAATCCATCATTATGTCCGTGCAGGTCTCTTCCAGTGCCGGTGTAGTACCAGGTATTGCTGCACATTGTGTATACATTTCAAATGCTTCCCTTGTAATATTCTGTATAAATGACAAGTCTGATATAACCGCATATCTAATCAAAACCTTACAATTGCCCATTGTTAGCCCCCCAGTACCGTTCTACTTATGCATATTAATTTATAATTATAAATATTATACGCATAATTATACACCCGTTTCCCACTAACTTCAATATTTTTCAAATAAAAAAATGCTAGTAATCTAATTATTTTCATTAGAAAACTAACATTTTATCCTTAATATTCTATTCAGATTATTTGATACTTCAATATATTCAAATATGATAAACACGTGCATGTTTATGCATAATTATTTCTGCAGCATATTTGAAAAATAATTTTTTGGTATTAATCCCTTCTTTATTCCTTCTGTAACAGCAAGATATGTGGCAGCAGTATCAAATCTTGCATCATGATAATTACCTGTTCCGCCAAAGAACTTTTTACTTGTTTCATTTATTGTATCTCCGCTTATGTTGAGAAAATCCACCAACTCAGATAATTTAGGATTTTTTCTTTCGCCCCTAAAATTTACGCATTTGCATATATCTTTATAATAATTCATTGTACAAAACACTTTCTTTGGAACGAATTCTTCCCCACATCCCTCAAGCTCATGGATAAGAAATCCTATATCAAAATTCACATTATGACCTATTAAGAAATCTGCGGATTTGAATTCTTCATATATTTTTTCATAATAATCTTCAAAATACATTCCTCCACTGTATTCATAAAGATCCTCTATGCTGAAACCATGTACTTCTTCAGCAGATGGATCCATTTCTTCTACTGCGAAAAATATATTTTCTCCTCTAGTAATTTGTGGTTTCACCGATGTATCTACAACAATATAACTCAACTGACATATACTTCCCGGACGCAAGCTCGTTGTCTCCGTATCAAAAAAAATCATTTTCAAGTAGTCCATCTCCTTTCATGTGTATTTTACTTCATAGATAAACAACTTCATTATATATTATTCAACAGCTATCAAATCTACTTTTATGATATTATTCAAGGTGCTTAATATATCAATAAGCTCCTTTATCTCTATACTTAAACCGGACATATCCAAGGTTATATTTATATATGCTGCACCATTTATGGGGATGTCCTGATTAATAGTATATATATTCCCGCCATGCTTAGCGATGTTATCCAAAATATCGGATAAAGTACCTGCTTTATCAACAATTACTATTGAAATAGTTGCTTTTTGACTCTTCATACCTTCCTTCAGTGCAAATACATGATCTCGATATTTATAGAAGGTACTTCTGCTCAAACCAACCATTCTGACAGCTTCCGTTACGTCTTTCATTCTGTTTGTCCTTATTAATTCCTTAACTTCAACTACCTTTTCATAAACATCCGGAAGAACATCTGAATTTATAACTAGGTACCTGCTCATATATACTCCACCCCCGCCTAAATATAATAACATAAAAACATCTGCCATATCAAAGCTTTTATAACTGTGCTTACATTAAAACAATAGAGGCAGCTGAGTTGTTCAGATGCCCCTACGCTATATAAACTATTCATGCGAAATTATATATGGGTATGAAATCATAATAGTGCTCCAGCATTATCTCATCATATAACATTCTTCCCATCAATTCAAAAATGATATCTTCTCTTTTATAACCTTCTTTATAAAGCTTATAACTGCATAAAAGCTTTTTTAAAGCCTTTGGTTTTATCTCCAGAATTGAGCTTAGTGTTTCCACACTATAATATGGTTTCTGAAGTAGTCGCTCTAATTTTTTCTGAAGCTCCAGCTTGTATTTAAGATCAATATCCTTGGATTTATGGGGGCCATTTTTGCCTCTATGATGTTCCTGACACAAGTACTTGAAATTTAAAGGATAATCAATGCCTCCTTCGCACCTGTGTACAATATGATGCTTATCTGCACTTCTACCACAAACCTCACACCTTAACAATAAATCTCCTCCTAATTTTTATATTATATATAGAATACAATAAAAGTCTTACTAAGGATTTTTACGAAGCAAAATATCCAGTTCCCAGTAAAAACATCCAATTTTCCAAGCTTTATGGAGCTGCTCAAGGCTGCTAGATATTTACTTTCTATACTATAATTATAACATAAAAACTACAATATGATTACATGAAAATATAGTACAAGTTTCTTTTATATGTTAAATCAGAATTAATAATTCAAGTGGCTATACACTATTCTTTTCTGCTAAAGGAGTTCTTTGAAACGCTTATATCAATGATTTCATTTTGAAAAGCTTTTAACAGTGCCTTTTCAAGAACTTTTTCTTGATCAAAATTTGCCACATCCTTGCAAACAGCGAAAACCTTGTTTTCTTCCCCGTATAAATTTCTATATGTCAATATTACATTTGGCTTATCATATTCAACCTTCACAATCTTTAAAGCCCAAGAAATTGTAGCTACATCGTCATTTACTTCAAGCTTTGTACCCTCTTTCAAAACCTTCTTCTCATCATTGGGATTATTTACAATAATCAATTCTTCTCCTACTTTATATTTACTCATTTTAACTCCTCCTCAATATATGGATGTGTACGTTTATGCTTGAATTCAGCACTATGTGAAATACGTTGAAGCTTCAGTATTTGTAAAGTGAATTCATTAATTTTTAAACTCACACATCTTTAATTATCATTAGTCTCCGGTAAGTTTATTGACCCACTTGCGTGACATTACTCTCGGTATCCCAAATATGAGTTTAAAGGTTTCTTCTAAGGATACCATGGCATAAACCCAGTAAACAGGAAGTTTTAGCCAAATACCGCCTAAGATTGCCATAGGAATGCCAACAAGCCAAACGCCACCCAAATCAATAATAGCTGAAAATATAGTGTCTCCACCACTTCGCAAAATTCCTATTATTATAATAAAGTTTAGTACTCTTTCCCACATAATGCAAGAGAATACAATTAAATTTTTCCTTGCAAATTCTTTTACCTCCGGCGAGGCATTCATAAGATTCAATATATATGGAGCCGTAAACGCCATTATAAGTCCCATAACCGCGGCCAAAGCGGTTCCCAATATCATTACTTTTTTTGCATATTGTATGGCAATTTTCTCATTTCCTTCACCTATTTTATTTCCAATCATAATTGCGCAAGCATTTCCCAGACCCATAAATAATACCCAAATTATTCTCTCAACTGTTCCGGATATATTTGTAGACGCCACTACTGATGTTCCCATTCTGGCATATACAACGGAATACATAGTTACTCCCAGTGCCCATATGGACTCATTAAGTATAACCGGCAGTATTACAGTGAAAAATTCCTTTAAGTATGTGGAATCAAAGCCTAACATTTGTTTAAAAGATGCTGCCACTACAAGCTTATTTCTATATACTACGTACAGCAAAAGACTAACTTCAACAAATCTTGCAATTGTGGTTGCCACAGCAGAACCTTCTATGCCCATTCTCGGAAATCCAAAATAACCATAGACCAACGCAAAATTCAAAAACGTATTTATACTTAATGCTATTAAACTTACGAACATAGGTACCTTAGCATTTCCTGTACTTCTAAGTACTACGGAATATGAAAAAGTTACAGCCGTAACTATATAGCTAAATACAATGATTCTCAAATATGAGCTTCCCATAGAAACCACAGTGCTATCCTTTGAGAACAAAGCCAGAATCTGCTCCGGAAACAACAGTCCTGCAAGAGTAAAGATTACCGCGGCAATAACACTTGTTATAACACATATTCCAAGCACTTTTCTTATACCTTTTACATCTCTGTTTCCCCAATACTGTGCTGTGAAAATCGAAGAACCGCTGGCTATTCCAAAAAGTAAAAGATTTAAAATAAAAAAGTACTGATTTGCAAGCCCTACAGAAGCTATGGCTGCATCTCCAAGCCCTCCAATTATTATTACATCTACAAGATTAAGCGATGATAAAATCAGATTCTGTATAATAATAGGCACGGCTATTTTAACCAAAGAACTGTAAAATTTCTTATCTATAAAAATATCTCTAGGCAATCTCTTTCCTCCAATTAAATAAATGTAATATGTATTTCTATCCTTTTAGTGTCTCAAGTAATTTATGCACGAACGCCTTCATATCTTCAAGACTAGAAAATGAGCCTTGTGCTCTTTTGGGACTTCCGCCTCCCTTTCCATTAAAGTTCTTTATATTGTCTTTAAAAAATTGCCCTACATTCATAGCATACTCGCTGCCCGAAAATACTATTATATTTCCCGATAGAGAAGAACCAAGCACAACAAACAAGTTATCAGCTGAAAGCTGTTCAGCAATCATCTGTACTTCGTCTGCCTCCTTATCCTCATATATATAGGACACTAAACCTTCAGATGCATTTTGTCTAAGTCTTTGAGTCTCGTAGTCCGAAAGCTTCTTTTTGTATTCTCCAAGCTTTCTTCCCATTAACTTTAGTTCAGCTGCATCATTTTTTACCTTTTCCAGAAGCTCTCCTTCCCCAGTGGATAAAGTTTTTACAAGCTTATTAACTGTATCCTGCTTTAAAC
>JAEZDX010000478.1 GCA_023417975.1 Bacillota bacterium | reverse complement strand
GCATAGAAGGATATAAAATATTAACGAAATATCCTAATATTAGAACTGTCTTCATTGTTTCATCTATATTTGCAATAATCGGAAGATTTTATGAGACCTATAAAGTAGCCGTGTCTGATGTGTTATTAAATATGAAACCTGAAGGCATTGTATACTTTGATTATGCTTTGGCTATTGGCGGTCTAGCTGTACCACTTATAGTTAAGATTCTGTCCAAGAGAAATAATGTGTCAATATTCATTGTTTCTACTATTGCTGTTGGAATTGGATATATCATTTTTGGATATTCACATCGTATAATAATAAGCTTTGCTGCCTTAATTATGTTAGGTTTTACTCAAAACATTCAGGGCATCTATTCGCGAACTTTAATTCAGAATAATGTTCCAAAAGAATATGTGGGAAGAATATATTCATTCTATAAAATATTACTTACTTCTTTTGCAATAATAGGACTATTAATTGCTGCTCCACTTTATAATTTTATAGGTATTGGGCATTCTTTTTTAATTTTTTCAGTAATTCTAGTTTTCTTATCTATTTCAAGGCTCAGAAGTTATTCTAATAGTGCTATAGAAAATACTCAATAGTAAGTATTTTAGAAATTATTTTGAGATAATAGTTTGAGTATTACTTTATGTATTAAGAAAATAGATAAAGAGCAGTTCTTTGCTACTTCCTTTTTTTATGCAAAAACTGCCCTATTATCTTTCTGTCACACTTTAAGCACAATTGTCATAATAATATTTCTAAAATACTTTATAACGTTTATTTATATTATTTCAACATCACATTTGTCACCTAAATTTACTTGAACCTCTTCAGACCAAGTACATGCTTTGATATCCATCAAGGTTTTCTGAATATAATGAGCCTGCTTTTCAGGAATAGTAATTCTTAAAATACTTATCTTTTCCTTTAGTGATAGATTCTTTTCAGACTTATATCGTCTTACTTCACCTATTATCTTTTTTACATTTTCTCCAAAGCATAATATATCTTCATCGGTACTGCCTGTTCCCATGTTCCATATCATTTTATGGATTGAAATTTGCTTTTCAAAATTCTTATAGTAGCACTGATAAATTTCTTCAGTAATATGTGGAACATATATAGAATAGAGCTTTAAAATTTCTAAAAGTACTGTGTACAGGGTGTACTGTGCGGACAGCCTCTCCTCTTTTCCGTGTATATCCGGCTTATAAAGTCTATCCTTAATTATCTCAAGATAATTATCGCAAAAGTCACTCCAAAAGAACTCATCAATATCATGTTTGGCAACACCAATCTCATACTGTTTTAAATTTTCCGTTACTTTTCCCTCTAATATATTAACCCTTTCAATTATCCACTCATCTATTGGCAGCAATTCCTTTGGCTTAGCTCCATCAAAGTCCTGCAGCTGCATAACACAAAAGCTCGCAGCATTCCAAAGCTTAGTTAAAAACCTTTTTGAGATTTTCAGCTCATCCTCAGAAAACATAGTGTCAGTGCCCAGCTTAGCCCCGGCAGCCCAATATCTCAGTGCGTCAGCTGAGTGTCTTTCTATTAATTCCCGTGGTGCTGTGGCTGAATTATTCTTTGACTTGCTTATCTTTTCACCCTTTTTTGCTAAAACAAATCCGCTTATCATTATATCCTTCCATGGAATTTTTCCGGTATGATAAAGACTTCTAACGATTGTATAAAACGCCCAAGTTCTTATAATCTCGTGTGCCTGTGTTCTTACTCCCATTGGATGCAGTTTATCTCCCAAATCAGCTTTAGTATTCCATCTTGAATTTATAAGCGGTGATATTGATGATGTTGCCCAAGTGTCCAGTACTGCACTTTCCGGTATAAATTCCGTACTTCCGCAGCTGCAGCATGCAGAAGGCTTTGCTTCCATTGGGTTTATGGGGAGTTCCTCATCTTTTGCAAAAATAGCTTTTCCGCACTCACTGCAATACCATAGCGGAAATGGAATTCCAAAATATCTTTGTCTCGAAATGCACCAATCCCATTTCAAATTTTCTACCCATGCTATATATCTGTTTTTCATAAAAGCCGGATACCAGTTTATCTCTTCTGCAGCTTGTAAGTATCTTTCTTTTTCACTTAAAATGTCTATATACCACTGCTTTGAAGGTATTATTTCTATGGGCTTGCCGCATCTTTCATGTGTTGCTACTGCATGCTCAATAGCTTCACTTTTTATCAATAAGTTTTTTTGTTTTAATAACTCTATTATTTTTTCCCTTGCAGCTTCAACCTTTAATCCTCCAATTAAAGGAGTGTCCTGCGATATTTTCCCATCGCTCTCTATGACCTTTCTAAAGGGCAGCTTGTATTTTTCATACCACTCTGCATCTGTTATATCTCCGAAGGTAGCACACATTACTATTCCTGTTCCCTTTTCCAAGCTTACCTTTTCATCTGAAAGGATAGGTATTTCATAGTTGTATAGCGGAACTAATGCTTTCCTTCCTAAATATTTCAAATTTCTTTCATCCTGTGGATTTATGAATAAGCATACGCATCCATATAGCAGCTCCGGCCTTGTTGTTGCAACTATTAATTCCTCTCCATCCACAATAAACGGTATATAATTAAAAGTTGTTTTCTTGTCTGTACTTTCAAGCTCTGCCTGCGCTATGGACGTTTGACATGTTGTGCACCACAAAACTGGAGATTCCTTAATATAAGCTTTTCCGCTCTTAGCCATATCCAAAAATGCCTTTTGAGATATCTTCCTTACCATTGGATTAATTGTTTCATATTGAAGACTCCAGTCTACACTGAATCCCATTGACAGCCAAAGGCTCTTAAATTCATCTTCGTACTTTTTAGTTGTTTTAAGGCATTTTTCAATAAATTCACTCCTTGGCATAAATGCCGCTCTCGTATTCTCTTCCTTTTCTACAAGTCTTTCAGTTGGAAGTCCATTATCATCAAAGCCGAAAGGATAAAATACATTCTTGCCCTGCATTCTATGAAATCTGGCAATTATTTCACCTTGGGTATAAGAAAATATATGTCCTATATGGAGACTTCCGCTTATAGTTGGCGGGGGAGTATCTATGGAGAAGGTTTCATTATCACTTTCCAAGTTATATTTATATATGCTGTTTTCCTGCCAATACTTTTGCCATTTTCTTTCGGACTCAATCGGATTATATTTTTTATTAAGCATTTCAGTTACCTCCTATTTTTTTATCTCTAACTGCGCATTTAGAGAAATAAAAAAGCCTTCGTCCTAATGTAAAGGACGAAGGCTGAAACTCCGTGGTACCACCTAAATTTGTACAAATGTACACTCTCAATATAGTACGGGCATGCATACCGATACTATTTCCCTTTTAACGGTGGGAACTCCGTTAAAGCCTACTCACATAAAGCTTTCGGTTTAAAGCTCCAAGGCTACCTTCATCGCGTCCATCACGGGAAATTCTCACCCACATTCCCTCTCTTTAATTCAAGTACGCAATTACTCTTCCTTATCAAAGCCATTATATGTATTATGATAAGTATACTACCATTATATATATTTACTGTCAATATGTTATTAAGTATCTAATTCATAGATATAAAGTTTTTTTGCATTGGAATCTAAAATGGCTATATAGAATAAAAGGAAAAAAACTATCATGGGAATACTTCCTTTTATTAATTTCTTAACCATACATCTACCTCTACATATCACAATTCTCAAACATGGCTTCCTTTAAAG
>JAEZDX010000453.1 GCA_023417975.1 Bacillota bacterium | reverse complement strand
TTGTTATTCCAAGTTCACTGCTGCATGAAACCGATGGAAGAAACTATGTTGAGATGTTGAACCGAGGACTCAGAGTTCAAAGGAATGTAGAGATAGGATTGAAGAACGCAACTGATGTTGAAATTGTAAAAGGTCTTGAAGAAGGAGAAAAAATACTGAGAAAGTAAAGGGGTGACGGTAATTGTTGTTGATGGTATATAAAAAGATCTCTAAAAACAGATGGATGTTTCTCAGCATGCTCATAGGCTTTTTAATCTCAGCTACATTATTAAGCAGTATACCTTTATACACCCAAGGAGTTACCCAAAAGGTATTAATAAAAGACCTGGAGAATTATCAAGTCAAAAATAATATGCTTCCTGTGTCCTTTTCATTAAGGGTGCCCTTGCGTTCATCCTCACAGGACTTCAATACTCAATTTGATCGGTATGACAAGGTACTCAGAAATGATATTTTAAACAGAATAAAACTTCCGGCAGTGAGTGAGACTAACAAGCTTTTTGTTACCAATTTATTAATTCCAAATAAAGATAATGACTTTGACCACAGCACTTTAATTTCGGCTTTATCAGCAATGGGTGTGGAAAATCATATAACTATGACCCATGGCAAGCTTTATTCCAGCGGAAAAGAAAACGATGTAATTGAGGCAATTGCTACAGAACAGGCTATGGAAAACTTCAAATTGAACATTGATACTGAATTCAATATTTATTATAAATCAAATAATACTTACTCGCCGGTTAAAGTCAAAATAGTTGGGGTATTTAAGAATAAATATTCAAATGACAGCTTTTGGAATAACGGTTTAACCGAATATAATCAAGGCATAATAATAGATTATAACCTGTTAAAAAATGAGTTTTTCCAGCATGTTGATAATATTAATATATACGCAGAATGGTATAGGGCATATGATTACCATAAGCTTACAACTGATAATTTAGATGATATTCTTAACAACGTACATTTTGTTCAACAATGGACCAAAAAAACTTCCGGTGAAGATAAAATAACCGCTGTAGAAATTCTTGAACAATACAATTCCCGTCAGCAGACCCTGAAGCTGACACTTTTGGTTTTAGAAGCACCTATCTTGATAATGCTTCTATATTACATTTTTATGGTATCTAGACTTGTTATTGAGCAGGACAAAAAGGAAATCGCTGTTCTAAAGAGCAGAGGAGCATCAAAAAGGGATATTGTTCAGATATATTTTATTCAAGGTATCATACTATCCGGTATAGCCATGTTACTTGGACCGCCTTTAGGCTTGCTTTTGTGCAAACTAGTGGGTTCCACAAACGGCTTTTTAGAGTTTGTTCAAAGGACAGCTTTACCGGTGAAGATGAGCGTTTATGCGTACTTGTATGCATTCTGTTCCTGCTACATTTTTGTCGTTACAATGCTGTTACCTGCTTTCCTGGCATCAAAGACAACCATAATAAAGCATAATCAAGAAAATGCACGTTTAAATGGAAAGCCCCTATTGCAAAAATATTATATTGACATAGTGCTGCTTTTGATCTCAATGTATGGTTATTACACATATAAATCACAACAAAAAATATTGAATATAACAAAAGTAAATAGCAGTGAGATTCCTATTAATCCTTTCCTTTTTGCAGTGACTTCACTTTTTATATTCAGCATGGCTCTATTGTTTGTCAGGGTGTTTCCATATATTATAAAGTTGATTTTCAGACTTGGACAGAGAAGCTGGAAGCCGGCAATGTATTCTTCCCTTGTTAATCTATCCAGGGCGGGTGGTAAAAACAACTTTCTTATAGTGTTCCTTATAGTTACAGTTTCTACAGGCATTTTCAGTTCAAATTCTGCAAGAACTATAAATACAAATATAGAAGAAAGAGAAAAATATGCTGTTGGAGCAGATATTACTATAGCCCCAAATTTTCGGGATAATCAGCAGTTTGAATCGCTGACGCCTCCGGTTGCCGGTACTCCAAACGGCAGCACGCAAGAGACATCCAGTAAACCTGTTTATAGAGAACCTGATTTCAGCGCTTATTCAGCGCTTTCAGGAGTTGAGAAGGCTACTAAGGTTTTACAGCTGCCTAATGTAGCTATTAATAATGTTGGCAGAAGAGCTGGCACTAAAGTCAATGGAGCTTCTGCTAATAATACGAAAAAGCCGAATTATGCCGGGAATAATAAAGAGTCCTTAAAAGCAAACTTTATGGCCGTTATACCTAATGAATTTGGAAAGATAGCATGGTTTAGAAGCGATTTGCTTCAATATCATTGGTACAATTACCTTAACTATCTTACCAAGTATCCAAGCGGTATTTTGGTATCTTCCTCCTTAGCTGAAAATAATAACGTTAAGCTTGGAGACGATATTTCAGTGGAGCTTGGAGATGGAGAATCCTTTGAAGGTACTGTAATGGCTTTTATTGATTATTGGCCAAGCTACAATCCCTATACTACTGAAGAAGACAAATCGGATAACTTAATTCTAGCAAATTTCAATTATCTCCAAACCAGAATATCTTTAAGGCCCTATGAAATATGGTTAAAAAAGACACCAACGGCTACAAGTGAACAAATTTATGCGGATATAAAAGAAAAAAAGCTTGAGCTTTTAAAGTTAAGGGACTCAAGCCAAAATATTGTAACGCAAAAAAACGATCCTATTGTTGAAGGTACCAACGGAGCTCTCACCCTTGGTTTCCTTGTAAATCTATTTATCACTCTTGCAGGCTTCATTATTTTCTGGATACTGACCATAAAAGGCAGAACCTATCAGTTTGGTATTCTACGGGCTATGGGTCTGCATTTGAAAGAAGTTATTTCAACAATTTTTTCAGAACTTCTCCTCTTATCCTGCAGTGCCATAATTTTAGGTGTTGGAGTTGGAGAAATTGCCAGTACATTGTTTGTACCGCTGCTTCAAATTACAGGAAGTGCGGAAAAATATGTACCTCCTTTCAAGGTTACAGAATACATGGGAGATTATATGAGGCTGTTTGGCGCTTTGTTATTAATGCTGACAGCGGGGCTCCTGGTTCTTAGATATATAATTGCCCGGATTAATATAAATCAAGCATTAAAATTGGGTGAAGACTAGCAGACCTCCGCATTTTATGAGAAAAGCTTGGGAAAGGAGATTCACATATGACAGATATTATTGCCACTGATAACCTCTGCAGGTACTTTAGAACCGGCGGTGAGGTTGTAAAAGCGCTTCATAAGGTTAATATAACAGTTAAAAAAGGTACTCTTACGATTTTGAGAGGAAGATCCGGTTCTGGCAAGACCACGCTTGTAAATATTTTAGGAGCGTTGGACATGCCTAATGAGGGCAATGTATTGTTTTGTAATAGAGATATTACTGCTCTTTCAGAAATCCAACGGGACAATTTAAGAAGAAAAAATATGGGTTTTGTATTTCAATCCGGCGCATTGATAGGAAATATGTCCGCCTATGAAAATGTTGAATTTGGGCTTAGAATTTCAGACTATTCGGCAAAAGAACGGAATGCCAGAGCTATAGAATGCCTGAATATGGTCGGTCTGGAGAAAAGGTTCCATCACAGACCAGGTGAATTATCCGGCGGAGAGCAGCAGAGAGTTGCTATTGCCAGGGCTGTTGCCCATAGACCGGATATAATTTTTGCAGATGAACCTACCTCCGCTTTAGATACCTCTATGAGCATCCAGGTTGTAAAGATATTCAAGGATATGGTACAGCAGCATGGCTTGACGGTGCTTATGACCACCCATGACCCCAGCATGATAGAAATTGCAGATCTTGTTTATACCTTGAGGGATGGTGAGATAGTCAATGAGTAGTGATGTTGAAGATATAAAGGACTACATTATACAATGCGATAATCTTGTTAAGATATATAAAACCTCTGAGATTGAAGCTGTAGCCCTCCAGGGCTTGGACCTTAATGTGCGGCGGGGCGAGTTAATGTCCATAATCGGCAACAGCGGCAGCGGTAAGTCAACCCTTTTAAACATGATCGGAGGATTGGATAAACCTTCTGCTGGTTCTCTGCTGGTGGATGGCAACAATTTGTTTAAAATGAGCGAAAAGGAGATGAATGAATATAAAAGGAATACCGTGGGTTTTGTATGGCAAAATAGTGCCCGAAATCTTATTCCGTATTTGACGGCTGCTGAAAATATAAAACTTGTTAAGAAGATAGGCAGATCAGTTAAGAAGCGGGATAATTCGGACAAATTGCTGGAGCTTGTAGGTCTCGGCTATAGAAAAAATAACAAACTAGGCGAGCTTTCAGGTGGAGAGCAGCAGAGAGTAGCCATTGCAATAGCTCTTGCCAACGAACCAAATCTGCTCTTAGCGGATGAACCTACAGGAGCTGTAGATACAAAGACCTCGGAACAAATTCTTGATTTCTTCAGACGAATAAATAGTGAATTGGGTATAACCATTGTAATAGTTACTCATGATAGGCAGCTTGCGAAAAAAGTTGACAGAGTTGTAGCTATAAGAGATGGAAAGACAAGTAGTGAATTTGTAAGAAAAAAGAGCTATGCGGAAGTACTGGCGGAATTAGGCGATCTAAATAATCCCGTTGAAGAAGAAATCCATGAAGAACTGGCAGTTCTCGATAAATCAGGCAGAGTGCAAATACCTAGAGAATATCTGGATTTTATTGAGCTGAAAAGCAGCAATAAAATAAAGATTGAACTGGAAGGTAAGCGGATTATACTTTTTAACCCTGAAGATAGCTGACTACCGTAAATGCAGCTGCGGAAGGAAATAAAATAATCCAATACCTCATTAGATAATTATATAAAAAAGTAAGGCTATAAAAAGAGTAAACTGTACCCTTTATCAAGTAATCAATAAAACAGGATGTCCACCTAGAGCAAATTTCTAGGTGGACTTTTTAATAAATTTTAAGTTGTTTCTCTTTTAATAATATCTTCTCTTTTCGGTCCATTAGAAATAAGTTTCACAGGATAGCCCACTTGTTTTTCTATAAATTCAATGTAACTTCTTGCATTATCAGGTAAATCCTCGTAGCTGCACGCTTTGCTTATATCACATTTCCAGCCATCCATCATTGTGTATATAGGTTTTGCTTTATTCAAAAGTGGAGTAACAGGAAAATCAGTAACTACTTTACCTTCAACCTCATATGCAGTACAGACAGGTATTTTATCAAGATAGCCTAAAACATCAATTAGTGACAAAGCAATCTCTGTTGTTCCTTGGATCATACATCCATATCTTGTAGCAACAACATCAAACCATCC
>JAEZDX010000388.1 GCA_023417975.1 Bacillota bacterium | reverse complement strand
TAGTATAACCTCCCTATAAATATATAAGCGGGAGATAAAACTTCGGGAAAATATAGGCTTCCTAATAAAACTTCTCTTATACTTCGGATGCCCTTTTACAAAAAACAGATAACGCTGCTTTAGCAATAAAAAAACCTCTATACGGACACAAATCCATATAGAGGCGTGTGTAACGCGTTACCACTCTACCTTCATACCTATCTCACGATAGCTAACTCATTAAGTGACTCCACTTTGCCTTTTAGCTCTGCTTTTATCACCCTGCATCTTAACGGCTGCACTCCGTATTGTCCTTACCATATAAGGTTCAAACAATCAACTCCGGGGCCATGTTCATAAATTCTCCCGCCGCAGGCTTTCACCTTACCCTGCTCTCTTACAGACCTTCAAATTTACTACTCTTCCCATCACAGTCTTATATTTTCATATTCATAATATTATATTATTTACCATATGTCAATATTTTATTACAGTATATACAGCAATATGACACTTGTGTTAATTATATAATATTTTTTAACTCTTAACCGTTTTCATTCTATATGTTTACATTTAAGAGGTTTAAACTATTTTTATAATAGTGTACTATAAGTATGGAATAAAAAATATGATGAATGGAGTGGTATTATGCAATATTCAATTGATGTTCACACTCATACTATCGTAAGCGGCCATGCCTATTCTACTCTGCTTGAAAATGCTAAATACGCCAGTGAAGCGGGAATAAAAATTCTTGGTGTTACGGAACATGGTCCGGCTATGCCCGGCTCACCGCATGTATGGTATTTTAGCAATTATAGAGTTATGCCAAGAAAACTTTATGATGTCACAATGCTTTATGGCTGTGAAGCTAACATAACGGACTATGATGGCAATTTAGATCTGCCTGCTCGTCTACAGGGCAGCATGGATATTTTAATAGCAAGTTTGCACGATCCTATTATGAAGGTTGATGAAAGCCGTGAATTGAATACAACAGCTTTCCTAAATGCAATGGATAATCCTAATATTCATATAATTGGACACTCAGGTAATCCGAGATTTCCGATTTTTGAAGAACAGCTCGTCAAAAAGGCCAAAGAGAAAAATATACTCATAGAGATTAACAACAGTTCCTTTGTAACCTCGAGGTTAGGAAGCAAGGACACTTGCCGAAAGATAGCCTTACTGTGTAAAGAATATGGTACAAAAGTCATAATAAACAGCGATGCTCATTTTTGCAATGCCATAGGTAATTTTCATGAAGCCATTGACCTTTTGCAAGATATCAAAATGCCTGAAGAACTTATTATAAATAGAAGCGAAGAAGAATTCCTCAGCTTTTTAAAAGAAAAAGGGAAAGTTTTTTAAAAAGAGCTTTTCGGCTGCCGCCGAAAAGCTCTTCTAAATTCAGTCTTCTTACTTTTGATTCATGAACTGTTCTATTTCATCAGTTGTTTTAATTATATAATCTGACAGAACCTGGCAGCCATCTTCAGTTACAAGTACATCATCTTCTATTCTTATTCCGATTCCTTCCTCTTCAATATAGAGCCCCGGTTCAACCGTTAAGACCATGCCCGGCTCCAATTCCATATCTCTGCTGCCTACATCATGAGTATCCAAACCAAGATGATGGCTTACTCCATGAAAATAGTACTTAGATAATTCCTCATCATTGCTTACAAGTCCCAGCTTGCTCAATTCATCAACATAAAGCTTTCTAGTAACAGCATTTAAATTCTTAAAAGGTACTCCTGGTTTTATGGTCTTTATAACTTCCATTTGAGCCTTTAAAACTATGTCATATATTTGCTTCTGTCTTTCCGTAAACTTCCCAGAAGCAGGAAAGGTTCTTGTTATATCTGCATTGTAATAATTCCACTGTGCCCCTAAATCCATTAACAGCATATCCGCCTGTCCAATTATACTGTCATTACTGCTGTAGTGAAGAACAGCAGCATTTTTCCCGGAAGCCGCTATAGTTTTAAATGCAAAATCCTTAACACCGCGAACTTTTAATGCAAAATCAAAATAGGCTTCTGCCACATATTCATAAGTTCCCGGCTTAACATTTCTCATAGCGTTTTGAATACCTTCCCAAGTAATGCTTATAGCCTCCCTGATCTGTTCAATTTCCTCCGGAGACTTAATCATTCTAAGCTCAGCGATAATATTATATGCATTTTTTACAGCTATGTAAGGATATTTTCTTTTTAAGTCTGAAACCAGCTTTTCTGCTTTTGTCTCTTCGCTTTCCCATTGATCTCTTTCCAAGTCCAGGTACACGGTATCAACTTTTTCCGAATTAAGCAAAGCATGCATGAAACCATAAAACTCATCCGTAAATGCAATTTTTGAAATCCCTGAGCTTTCCTTTGCTTCTTCCGGCCTTATTGTCTTACCTACCCATCTTTCCATAACAGGATCTATCCTATTTATAAATAGCTTTTCTTCTACTGAGCCTCTCACTTTTCCAAGTACCATAATGATATTCTTTTCATCAATCCCTGACATATAATAAAAATTTCTATTTGGCGTGTACGTATATGCTTCATCAGCGGATTTTTTAGGTGCTTCACCTGAAAACAAAACCAATACAGTATTATCTTGTAGCTTCTCCAATATCTTTCGTCTATTATTAACAAAAACTTCCTTATTCAAAATAAATCAAACCTCCCGTCATTTTTTATGTTAATGCCATTATAATCCCTTTTTTTAACTTTGTGAATAGTACCTCTTTTTAAATCCTCTAAATTTTCTTCGTACAAGTGATTGATAAAAAAAGAACCTCTCCATAAGAAAGATTCTCCATATCAGTATATTTCACTTTTTAATTTTTTTATAATAGCTTACAAATACTCCTGCCACTATTCCCAAAACTCCGCCGGCAGAAAGTCCTAAAGGAACATTACCCAATAATGCACCGGCAACAATTCCTAAACCGGTACCGAAGCATATTCCCAATGCTACTTCCTTGTTTTCATTTTCTACAGCACTTTGTGTTTTTAAATTATCTTCCATACTCTCTGGCGTAAAGCCATGTCTCCCTCCCATCAATTATTCTCAATACCCAAAATTAACACCCTTTGAAAATACATATTTCTATATTATTCTCTATTATATTAGACGTAAATAATTGCAAAAAAGTTTCATTATTATTAAATTTTTTTTTAAACTTCTATCTTATCAAACCATTTTTGACCTACGTTCATAATTACATAATACAATGCCAAATCTATCAAGCCGCATACCGCAACTATTATTGAAAAAACATACCACATCTGAAGTCCTGATTTAACAATCAGAAATATGGAAAGTGCTGTAACAGCCCAACTACCAAACATAGTTATTACGAAATTCATATTTTGCTTTACTGCTCTTTGTTCATTATCCCAGTTCAACTTCGGAAACTTCAATTCAAACAATATTCCTATAAAGGATGTAAGCAGCATAGCCAATACTATTACAATAATTCCCGGAATAATTATTACCGTAGGAATACCAACCAATGCATAAACTAGCGCCAAAGTTATGACTATAGAAATAGTACTGAATATCATTCCCGGAATTATTCTTGCCCAAATCTGATCCTTAAACTTTATCGGTATATACTTACTAACAAATAAATTTTGTCCTTCTCTTGAAATAGATGTAGATGCAATTCCGCCGCTTCCCGAAAGCATAACTGCAACCCCGAAAATTATTGCTAGAATTATTCCAAGCACCTTTGGTTCATTTATAAACCCATCTAAATTTATTGCTTGAAGCTCCTTTATTGACCCGGAGCTGAATACACCTATGGCTAAAAATATGGGCCACATAAAGCTTGAAATTACGCAATTCATTACATATGCAGGAGTCCTAAGCAATATTCTCAGCTCTTTAAGAGTAAACGCTTTTAAAGCCGAATTTTGCTTTACATTCTTGTCCAGCTGTTCTCCTGATAATTTCTTCCTCTTAGAATATACTTCTGCATTTCCAAGAACTCCTTTAAAATATAGAGCGTCTGCTACAACAAAGAATATAGCTATAAATGCAAGGCTTATAACTAAAAACAATACGAAATTAATCAAGCCTTTTAGAGAATCATTTTCTATTATAGATAAGGCTGCAAATTTAGCGGGAGGAAAAATCTTGGAAACTACGCCAACAAGTGAGTTATTTCCACTTATAATACGGTCGATAATAAACTGTTTGTCCTGGCTCACCTTACTCATATTTTGAGTTATCATATTTATTCCAACACCAAAGCTTACAGCTAAGAGTCCTCCGATAATCCTCAGAGCATCCTTGTGCTTTCCTATATTTGTAAACCTCATTATTACCATGTTTATTAATGAAGCAAGTATAAGAGGAATTATAGGCATTAATAAGAATATCAAAACTGAGTATACATAAAATAATATCCCTACACTTCCTTTAACAGCAAAAACTACTATAGCAGGTGTTAAAATTACTAGTTCTGTTAAATACTCATAGATGAGTACGGAAAGAAACTTTGCTCCAAGTATTTGCGATGGATTAAGGGGAAGTGGAAGTAAAATCTCAACATCCTTAGCAAAATAAAAAATTGATAACACATAAAAGATACCGAATATAAATACAGTTATACTAATTGCTGCCAAAACCAGTGTAAGTAATGCACCCTGTTGAGCTATAGGAGCCAGCATATCATACAACCCACTGAACATGGCACCCAATGGTGCACCAAAAGACAAGCCAAATATAGCCACAAGCAGAATAGCTGTCAAATATGGCGGCATTTTGCCCTTTTTATTCTTTCCTAAAGAAGACAAATTATTTTTTATCAATATTTTTGTTAAAACCCATAACTTACTCATTTTCTGTCATCTCCAAGAACATTTTTTCAAGAGATTCATTTGCTTTGAAATGCTCTCTCATTTCATCTATAGTTCCGCAAAATAAGATATTTCCCTTATTTATAATAGCTACTCTGTCACATATTTTCTCTGCTACATCCAGTACATGAGTTGAGAAAAAAACAGTTTTACCCCTGTCAGCTTCTTCTCTCATCATTTCTTTTAATATATATGAGGACCTTGGGTCCAGCCCTGTCATAGGCTCGTCCAATATCCATACTTCCGGATCATGTATTAATGCACCCATTATAACTATCTTTTGTCTCATACCATGAGAATAGCTTTGTATCTGATCACCCAGTGCACTGCTCATTTCAAATCTCTCAGCCAAGTTCTGTATTTTATCCTTTCTTATGTCTTTTGGCACATCATATATATCTGCCATAAAGTTCAAGTATTCAATCCCCTTTAATCTTAAAAACATATCAGGACTGTCAGGTACATATGCAAATTTCTTCTTTGCTTCAATGGAATTTTCTCTGTTATTTATCCCATTAATTTTTATTTCGCCGCCATCCATATCTGCTATACCTGTTATCATCTTTATAGTAGTAGTTTTACCTGCACCATTTGGTCCTAAGAAGCCGAATATTTCTCCATCTTTAATAGTGAGATTTAAATTGTCTACCGCCTTCACCTTGCCGTTGTAACTTTTAGTTAAGTTTACAAGTTCAATCATTAACTGTACCTCCATCAATATTTTTTAACTGCCGGAATTAGTTTATTCTCTATACTAACCAATACCCTTAATACCATTGTATACATTTTATGTAATAACCTCAATTCTTTATTTGTTCATTAAGGTTACCTTCTTAATTACCGGCAGCTTTCCATTTATTCGGTACCTTCGTACCATAATTATATTATAGACATCATCTAACTTATTATCAATACTCATATAACCTTAAATAGGTTATTTATTATCACTTTAAATGTTTGCGTTGATGTTTTTTCCTTTATATCTTCATCCACCTCGTTATTTCTCAGTTTTTCTTCAAATTGCCAAATTATTAAAATAGCTTGTCTTAAATTCTACTGCTAAAATACAAACCGTGCCAAAGTTACAGCCATAATTATAGCAGTAATATCTGCTATAACAGCTGCCCATAATGTATGTCGTATCTTTTTTATTCCCACAGCACCATAATACACTGTAATAGTATAAAAAATGGTTTCAGTTGTTCCCATAATTATAGAAGCAATTATACCAATAATGCTATCAGGACCATATTGCTTTAAGATATCCGAGAATACTCCCATGGCACCTGTACCGGATAGAGGCTTAATAAAAATTAATGGTACAAGTTCTCCGGGAAGACCAATGAGCTTCACTATAGGTGTAAACAAAGCAGTAAAAAAATTCAGTGCCCCGGATGCCCTAAACACACCTACAGCTACTAGCATTGCCAATAAATAAGGAAATATTCTGATACATATGGATATTCCGTCTTTTGCTCCTTCCACAAAGCACTCATATACTTTTACCCCTTTTATCATGCCGTATAAGGTCACGCAGCCTATTATAATAGGTATAATTGCCAATATTATGTAATTCATACATCAACCAGCCTCCTCTCAAAAGAATTTCTCCAGTATCTTGCTGCACACTACTCCAACAACTGCTGCAGCCGCAGTAGCAAATATTGCCGGCAGTATTATTATACCGGGATTGGAAGAACCGGCTGCCGCTCTTAAAGAAATAACGGTAGCTGGCAGTAGTTGTATACATGCAGCATTTAAAACAAGAAATAAAGCCATATCATCACTGGCGGTATCCTTATCTCCATTCAATCTCTGCATTTCTTCCATTGCCTTTATTCCAAACGGTGTGGCCGCATTTGAGAGTCCCATCATGTTTGCTGTGAGATTCATAACAATAGCTCCAAGTGCTTTCTTATCTCTTCCTGCTGTTTTAAATATTCTTTTTAAAACCGGATCCATTAAAGCTGCCAATTTGGCTGTAAGTCCACTTTTTTCTGCAATTTTCATTACCCCGCACCAAAGGCATAACAATCCAACCATTCCAATAAGCAGCTCTACCGGAGAACTGGCAGCTTTAATTATTGATTGTGATAAAAGCTCTCCTTTCCCTGTTACTAGCCCGATTACAATTCCGCTAAGCAAAATAAAGAACCATATGTAGTTTATCAACTATATCCCCCTCTGAATTAATTGTTATAAAGATGCAGAATTTATAACCTTTAGATTTATGCTCTGTTAAAGTTGACTAGCGATTTGTGTTTTATTCGGTAATAAATTTCCGTATCTATACTCCATTTATATGATTTTTGCTGTTCTTTCCGAACTAAATAACAAATTTAATTTGCAAATCTACCCTTTTTTATTGAAATTAACTTTCTTAAATGTTACCATTTATATTAGCATAAATATTTATGGAGGAAATAATGGTAATAAGAGATATAATGAAATATATTGAAAGTGAATATGAGGTAATAAATCTTACAC
>JAEZDX010000384.1 GCA_023417975.1 Bacillota bacterium | reverse complement strand
AAAAACGTTCCGCGATAGCTCAATGGTGGAGCATTCGGCTGTTAACCGAAGGGTTGGAGGTTCGAGCCCTCTTCGCGGAGCCATTTTTATTTTTTGGAATTTTAGGCAAGCGAAAGCTTGCTTTTTTGTTTTATAATCAATTTGATTCTATGAATAGTCTAAAACTACAGGTATAATGGCTGAAAAAGTTTAATAATATTTATATATGTGCACAGTATAAATTGGTATTCATAGGTAATAATTATAGTAAGAAATAATGACAATACAAAATGTCGGACTATTTAGAAAATTTTATTAATTGAAGGAGGAAAATCACATTAAAAATAGAATATAATATTTATGGTTACCAAGTCAAAACTATATTAGGGGGTATCACTATGAAAGACTATCAAACCAAAAACTTAAGAAACGTAGGTGTGATTGGACACAGTGGGTGCGGTAAGACAACGTTAACAGAAGCACTACTGTATTATACCAAGACCATAGATCGTTTTGGTAAAGTTGAAGATGGGACTACTACAAGTGATTATGATATAGAAGAGAGAAAACGACGAATTTCTATATCTGCATCGGTAGCACCTATTGAGTGGGAAGACATAAAGATTAATCTAGTTGACATTCCTGGATACTTTGATTTTATTGGTGAATATATTCAGGGAATGAGACCAGTAGATGTTGCTATGATAGTAGTTTGTGGTGTCTCAGGAATAGAAGTTGGTACTGAAAAAGCATGGAGCTATGTGAATAAGATAAAGCTTCCTAGAACTTTCTTTATCAACAAGCTAGACAGAGAAAATAGTAATTATGAAAAAGTATTGGAGCAGCTCAAAGAAAGATTCGGTATATCTGTAGTTCCAATACAATATCCAATTGGTAGTGAGGAAGATTTTAAGGGGGTTGTAAACGTAATCTCCAGAAGAGCCAGAATATTTAACCCTAAGACGAAGACAATGGAACCAGCTGAGATACCGGCAGACTTAATTGACAAGGTTGATGAATGTAAGAGAATGATAATGGAAGCAGTAGCGGAAACAGATGAAAAGTTACTGGATAAATACTTTGGTGAAGGTGAACTTAGTGATGAAGAGATATATCATGGATTAATAACGGGATGCGCTAACGGAGATATAGCCCCTGTTATGTGCGGAAGTTCTTTGGCTTGTATAGGAATGAATACAATGTTGGAAGATATAGTAGAGTGCTTCCCATCACCGGAATATGCTATTTCTCAAAAGGCGGTTGACTTGAAAACAAATAAAGAGGTTTTTGTAAAGCTTAATGCTGAAGATCCTTTTTCAGCGTTGGTATTTAAGACGATTGCAGATCCCTTTGTTGGGAATCTATCAATGTTTCGAGTGATTACAGGGAAGCTAAAAGCGGACAGTGTAGTATATAATAGTAATCGTGATAAACAGGAAAAAGTAGGAGCGCTATACTATCTCAGAGGAAAAAATCAAATCCAAACTTCTGAGATTATTGCGGGTGATATAGGAGCTGTATCAAAATTGCAATTTACTAATACAGGAGATACGCTTTGTGATCAGAATTTTAACATAATGTATGATAAGTTAAATTTTCCTGAACCGGCTATTTCAATGGCTGCAATGCCGAAATCAAAGGGAGATGAAGATAAAATATCCTCAGGTCTTGCTAGGCTGATAGATGAAGACCCAACATTTAGTGTTACTAGAGATGTAGAAAATGCTGAAACTATAATATCAGGAGTAGGAGAGACGCATCTTGATGTAATAGCTACTAAATTAAAAAATAAGTTTGGGGCTGAAATCATTCTTCAACTGCCTAAGGTCCCTTATAGAGAGACAATACGAAAGGTCTCCGATGTGCAGGGAAAGCACAAAAAGCAGTCCGGAGGACATGGACAGTATGGAGATGTATGGGTTAAGTTTGAGCCAAGGAATGATGGCGATGAGTTGGAATTTGTGGATCAGGTTGTTGGCGGTGTAGTACCGAGACAGTATATTCCGGCAGTTGAAAAAGGTTTAAGAGAGTGTATACATCATGGTGTATTGGCAGGATATCCTGTTATAAGGTTGAGAGCAATACTTCACGATGGTTCATATCATCCCGTAGATTCATCTGAAATGGCGTTTAAGCTTGCGGCATCTTTAGCTTATAAGAAAGGTCTTGAGATGGCAGACTCCATACTTTTGGAGCCAATTATGCATCTTGAGGTGCTTGTACCTGATGAGTATATGGGAGATATAATAGGTGATATAAATAAAAAGCGAGGAAGAGTTTTAGGAATGGATCCTGTAGATGGAATTCAGAGAATTACCGCTGAAGTTCCTATGTCGGAGATGTTTAAGTATGCAACCGATGTGAGATCTATGACGCAGGCAAGAGGAAATTTCAGCATGAGATTTGAGAGATATGAAGAAGTTCCTGCGGGAGAAGCAGCAAAGATAATTGAGAATGCAAAAAAGCAGCATGAAGCGGTATAATGAAGCAAAAATGTGGTAAAGAGCTTAGCTCTTTACCACATTTTGTTGTGACATAACATCTAATATTATTGGGTAAGTTATATATGAAGTAGACATTTTTAGTATAACAATTTAAGGAGGAAGTACATGTCACAATACAGACTTGATATTAGCGGCAATATAGATTTAAGTGATTACAGTAATATTAATGATTACATAGAATTAGTGGGGTCCAATGACAGCTTTGTAGTGACTTTTGATAAGGTGAGTAATGAAAATATAGATATAGTGTACAGTATGCTTCAAGAGAAAGATTTTACTATAAATTCAAAAGAGGAACAAAAGGACGGAAACATCTATTTACATGCTATGAAGAAAAGAAGCTGAGAACTTTTATAAAAGCTAAATAATTATAATTTGTAGGCGGCCAAAAAGCATTAAGAACTTGGGCTGCCTTTTATGATAATTCAAGTTGTTTATATTTTATTAACTATGATATAATAAAAACTTAGATGGCTGTAAAAGGCTTAAAGGGAAATTTAAATCGGAGGGTTTAGCTATGGATAAAAAGTATGTTGTAGGTGTGGATTTAGGTGGTACTAAAATTTGTTGTGCATTATCAGATATGGATGGAAATTTGCTGAGCAAGGTTACAAT
>JAEZDX010000344.1 GCA_023417975.1 Bacillota bacterium | reverse complement strand
CTTCCATATTTATTATTTTCTTATAAGCCTCATGCAGCAGCTTTATCTCTTCATTTATATGCTCTAATGACACGCCTTCTGCATTCGTTCTTATTTTTATTCCGATTTCTTTAGGCTTGTGTAATTCGTTAAGTACCTTTTTCTTAAATTCTAAAGAAGAAATTTTTGAGGAAAAACTTATATCTTTATTATCCGTTAAAAGCACAGAATACCTTCCGGGTATTGAAAACGCCGAGGTTACTTTGGCTCCCTTATCTCCAAGTTCTTCCTTAACTACTTCAACGATTATCTCATCGCCTCTTTTTATGCCGCGTTTCTCGTATTTTCCTTCCAAATATAAGTACGCATTTTTATCTAAGCCTATATCCAAAAAAGCACTTTTTATTGCCGGAACAATGTTCTTCACTACAGCCTTATATATTTGTCCTGGATAAGGATTTCTAGATTCCTCTTCAATAAAGCAATCCGTTAATCTGCTTCCGTTTTTAATGGCTACTCTCAATATTTCGTTCCTTCGTTCAATAAATACTTCCTTCAACAAAAACAACTCCTATGCAAAAAAAGAATCTACCGTTACCAAAGCCTCTTCCTTTAATGTATACATATCTTTTCTCATGATTTCCACAAAAGTTTTGTCCCTAGCCTGTGAGGTATTCTTTTTTATATATTCACTTAATAATTCCGGCGATAGATTTTCCCGGCTTCCGCAGGCCAAAACCGTATCTATTTTTATATTTTCTCCACTAATACTGTATTTAAACTCCTTTACAAAGGGCTTTATATCAACTTCTTTTTCTCCGCTCTTAGTTCTTTTAATAGTATACCATTGCGGCTTGTTTAATAGTTCATTGATTTCTTCAGCTAATGCATCCGTATTTTCATATTGGATATTTATTGTATATGAAGCTCCATCAAGCATCGCCATAATTTGCGGAATCTTTTTCCCATCGCTTATAACCGGCAGCTTAATTGCTTTTATGAACTTTATTCCTAAAGGCGCATTAGCATTCAATTTATCCAATATGAGCTGTTCATTAACCTCTTCCAAAAAAACAACGTCCATGTATTCCCCCTTGGAATATATGCCTACGGATAAAGGCTGTGCTATTGAAAGGTTCATATGAGGATTAAAGCCTTTAGAATATTCTACCGGAAGCATTGCTCTTCTGAATATTCTCTGAATGGTTCTCATTAAATCTAAATGTGCAACGAATTTAATTTCACTTTCCTTGGTAAACTTTATCACATACCGCACCTTCAAAACACTTCCCTTCTTTAAAATTAACATTTATACCGCACAGCTTACAGCCCAATCGGCAGTCAGGAGTAAGTTCTGCCTTCTTGGCTCTCTCATTCTCTTTGATCAAAAACTCCTTATCCACCCCTATATCAATAAAGTCCCAAGGGAGTATTTCGCTATATTCTCTGCTTCTATATGCATAAAAATCCGCTTCTATACCGCATTCCTTGAAAGCCTCCATCCATGCGTCGTACTTGAAGTATTCAGTCCAGCCATCGAACTTGGCTCCCTTCTCATAGGCGCTAATGATTGCATCACAGACCCTCCTGTCTCCCCTGGCAATAACAGCCTCCAGATAACTGACTAAAGACTCATGCCAATTATAAGTAAGTGACCTGCTCTTCACATTTTCTCTGACTGTCCTAATCTTTTCTCGTACAGTTTCCATAGTATCCTGAGGCGCCCACTGAAATGGCGTAAATGGCTTAGGTACAAATATTGAAGTACTTAATGTTACCTTTAGTCCTTTATTTCTCTTTTCTTTAGGTGTTTTATAGTATGCATCAACTACTTTTTCACCCAATTCCGCAATACCTTTTACATCCTCTAAAGTTTCATAGGGAAGACCTATCATGAAATATAGCTTTATAGTAGACCACCCTGCTTCAAAAGCATGACTAACGGATGTAAGCAGATTTTCCTCCGTAACTCCCTTATTTATTATATCTCTCATTCTCTGACTTCCTGCTTCAGGAGCAAAGGTCAAACCTGTTTTTCTCACCTTTTGAATCTCCTTTATCAAATCCACTGAGAAGGAATCAATTCTTATGGAAGGAAGGGACACAGAAACATTTTCTTCTTTATGCTTTTCCATTAGTGAAAAAACAAGATTTTGAATATCGGAATAGTCACATATGCTCAAGGATGTTAGCGAAAGGTCCTCATATCCCGTATTCTTCAACAAGGTTTCTGCCTGTTCCATAAGCTTAGGTACCTTTTTTTCTCTCACAGGTCTGTAAATCATACCGGCTTGACAAAATCTACAGCCTCGTGTGCAGCCTCTGAAGGTCTCCAGCATAATTCTGTCATGTACTATTTCAGTGTAAGGTACTATCATATCTTCAGGGTACTCATTTTCATTTATATCCGTAATAAGTCTCTTTGTAACCTTATCCGGAACGTCTTCATAAAGAGCGCTGAACTTTTTTATTGTTCTGTCCTCGTTGTACTCTACATCATATAATGAAGGCACATATATGCCTTTTATATGAGACAGCTGCCTTAGGAATTCTTTTCTTGTAACCTTACCTTTTAGTTTTTTATACAAATCTAATATGTCATTAACAGCTTCTTCGCCTTCACCTATTTGAAAGAAATCCGCTATATCATATAGAGGCTCAGGATTGTAGGAACATGGCCCCCCAAATACAACAAAGGGATCATTTTCACCTCTTTGAGATGCTCTTATAGGAATACCTGCCATATCCAGCATATTTAATATATTAGTATAGCTCATCTCATACTGAAGTGTAAAACCTACAAAATCAAATTTGTTAATGGCATCTTTACTTTCAAGAGCATATAACGGTATGTTATTTTCTCTCATAAGCCCTTCCATATCCGGCCATGGTGCAAAACATCTTTCGCAGTAAGTATCCTCTCTTTTATTTATAACATGGTATAATATTTTTGTACCCAAATGAGACATACCAACCTCATATACATCTGGAAAACACATAACAAATCTCATATCAACAGCAGAAGCATCTTTAATTACACTGTTAAATTCGCCTCCGATATATCTGGCAGGCTTTTCAACTCTATATAATATATCATCAATAACTTTATTCATTTTTTCCTCCTCACAGACGTTTTAAACATAGTTTATATTCTAGCATAAAGAAAAATCCTCTGCAAATAATTGCTCCACAATTATTCACAGAGGTAGTTTTTCATTAAAAGGATGACTTGTTTAAAGCTATTCATCTATATATCGGAATCCTCTCTTATATCTACAAACTCTTCTATTGTAATATTACCGTATTCTTTTAGACCTTGAACCACCTCATCCTCATAGAGAGTATCTATTACTCCCATGTCATCATCAAGTACGGTGAAAATATTGTATTTGTTTTTATCCATTATCCCTAACATGCTTATTAAATCACCTTTGTAATATACGGATATACTCTTATTTTCGAGATACTTCTTTTCCATGAACTTTCTTTTCTTTCTAATTATATCTCCCATAATAATATAAACAATCCTTTCCTTCTCCTTATAGGAAGATACTATAACAAATATCCCTATGGCAGCCATGTTGTATTCTCTTATATTGAAAAAGAGCAAAAAAATAAAGCTTCCGGAGATAAAGTAACCTAAAATTATGCTGATTCTCACAGTAATCTCATTTGCTCTGCGATATATGGTTTTCATACTTAAAACATTTCTCAAAATCCTGCCTCCGTCTAAAGGGAAAGCCGGTAGTAAATTAAAGATTCCCAACGAAAGGTTGCTTTTTATCAAAAACTCAATTGTATTTCCAGGGTAATAAAAACTAACTGCGTAACAGATAAACGCAAGTATAATATTAAAAAGCGGTCCTGCCAAAGAGATTACAAGATCTTCCATAGGTGAAGCTTCATCCAAATCCTTTAATCTCAATACAGCTCCTATGGGGAGTATTTTAACATCGAATCCGGAAAATCCAAATAGCACTGCAGCTGCATAGTGCGTGAGCTCATGCATTATTACTAAAACAAAAGATATCAGCAGTTCCCCTCGAAAGCCTATGATTATTAGTAAAATAATGTATGGTATGAAAAACTTATTTAATTTAATCATTAACAGCTCCTGCGCAAATTACTCTTAAATAGCCTCAAGTTTTATATACTCCTCAGGATTTTTATATTCACCCATATATATCAATTCAAAATGAAGATGCGGCGAAGTTGACTCTCCACTTCCTCCGCTCAGTGCTACAACATCACCTTCCTTTATACTATCATTCTTATTCACTTTGATTTCTTTAAGACTTGCATACTTTGTTTCAATTCCCATTCCATGATCAATAATAATATATTTGCCGAGAGTTTTATCTTCTCCTGCATATTTTACAGTACCTGAACTGCAGCTTCTTACTTCTGTTCCCTCAGGCACGTTAAAATCTATACCGTCATGTACCTCCCCTTTTCCTGTTACAGCATTTGTCCTGCTGCCGTAACCTGAAACAATTTTTCCTTGTAAAGGAGGTTCAAACTCACTGTACACCTTTTCCTTTATGGTCTTCTCTCCTGTTATTTGAGATTTCAGCTTATCAATGTAATTTTCAATAGTGTCATTTAATTCGTTTATATTTACTTTTTTAGCTGAATCAAATAGAGCTTTATAATCATAATTATATGCAACCATTTTCTTGCAGTAATCATAAAATTCTGTAGTTTGCTGAACCTTCACAGCTTTACATATTAATACCACAAAAAAAAGACATAACACACCAATTAATTCTTGAAGCATTCTTTTAATAAAAAAATTTTTATCAAAGGCTTTTGATGTTCCTTTTGAATAATTGCGGCCGCTTCTCCTGCCTCTTTGCAGCGCTGAATAATAGGATTGATATTGCGAATTGTAACTTCCCATTTTATCCCCCCGTGACCATAAAAGCTTGTTCATCTATATATATTATTTAAATACTTCAATTATGCTTACAGCCACGTAAAAAGGACCGCCGAAGCGATCCTTGGGTTGTTGTGTTATCTTGATCTAAGTGATTTTACTACTACATCGGCAGATCCTATATTAGTAGCCAGAGGGATACAGTGAACAT
>JAEZDX010000327.1 GCA_023417975.1 Bacillota bacterium | reverse complement strand
CAGTATAGTAACTCCTAGTTTAGATAATTTTAACATGTTTTCTAAATGTATCGCATTTAGCGGTGTTTCTCTCGGAACAAGAATTAGCTTTCTGTTTTCCTTAAGAGCAACATCTGCTGCCCTGCATAAAAGGTTTTTAGCAATACCGCTGCTTATTTCGGCCAAAGTGCCCATGGAACAGGGAAGCACAATGACTGCATCAAATTTATTGGAACCGCTGGCAACGCCGGAAAACAGATCATTGATATCATCAAGTTTTATATGAGAATACTTGGTTTTTAGCTTATCTATCCATATATCTATATCGATGGATGTTTCATATTTCATTACTTTTTTACCGTTATCAGTACATATGACATTGACAAATATATCTCTTTCAAGTAACTCTTCAATAAGTCTTTTGGCATAAATACTGCCGCTGGCTCCGGTAATTCCTATAACTATCTTTTTCATTTTCTCCTCCTGTCTATAAAAGCGCATCGATTACTCCAAAAACTAAAAAGGTTATACTGATAATTTGATTTATGCCATAGGAAGCAATCTTAACATTTGAAAGATTATTAGGTGATACCATTTTATGTTCTAATATAAATAGTACTGTTATAATACTAAGTCCCACATAATAAATCACACTTAGCTCGGTGCTTAAAATACCGACAAATAAAAGAATTAATAGGGTCAAGGCATGGAAAAATGCAGCTATGTAAAGTGCATTTTTAACTCCGAATCTTGCAGGAATGGAATGTATACCGTTTGAGGTATCAAATTCGTAATCCTGAGAACCGTAAATTATATCGAAGCCGGCAACCCATAAGGTGTTAGCAGCACCCATAAAGAGAGGGAGCCAAGATATTTTTCCGGTAACTGCAATCCAAGCACCCACAGGAGCCGCTGCAGAGGTTATGCCTAAAATAAGATGACAAAGCCAGGTGAACCTTTTTGTGTAGGAATATATAATGAGTAAAAACAGTGCAACAGGGGAAAGCAGTAAACATAGAGGATTCAGCATGGCAGCACCCACAACCATAACTAAAAAACACGCCGCAGAAAAAAAGATGACCTCTTTTTTATTCAGTAGTCCTTGAGGCAGCTGTCTAGTGGCTGTACGAGGATTTTTAGCATCTATTTCCGCATCTATGACCCTATTTATGGCATTTGCTCCCGTACGTGCGCCCATAAAGGCTACAAGTATCCAAATTATTGTATGAACTGAAGGTAGTCCCTTACTTGCAAGGAGCATTGAAATTAAAGCGAAGGAAAGGGAAAAAATAGTATGGGAGAACATAACAAGTACTCCATAATCATGTGCCTTCTTTACTACTTTATTCAATACCATATTCATTCCACCTTTTTGAAACCAGGTTTTTAATATCATCAGTCATTTCGATATCGTCGGGCCATTCTCTGTCATGACCTTCAGTTTTCCATTTTTTTGTCGCATCTATACCCATCCTATGTCCGTAATGAGGAAGATTGGAGGCATGGTCAAGAGCGTCCAAAGGACCTTCGGAAATAACTACATCTCTTTTGGCATCAATATTATTAAACACCTTCCAAGCTACTGTTGAAATGTCCTGAGGGCTTACATTTTCATCTACAACAATAATCATTTTCGTATACATCATTTGACCGATACCCCAAAGAGAATTCATAATCTTTTTAGCGTGTCCGGGATAACGCTTCTTTATAGATACTATTACGCAATTGTGAAATACACCTTCCAATGGGAAGTTTATATCTATAATTTCAGGATATTGCATTTTGAGAAGAGGAAGAAAAATTCTTTCCGTAGCTTTTCCCATATAGCAATCTTCCATAGGAGGCTTTCCTACTACAGTAGCAGGGTAGACTGCATTTTTTTTATGAGTTATGCAAGTCACATGGAAAATCGGATAATAATCAGCCAATGAGTAATAGCCGGTATGATCTCCAAAAGGACCTTCCATTTTTAAAGCTTCATTTACATCTACATAGCCCTCCAAAATAAACTCGGCATTCGCAGGTACATATAAATCATTAGTTATAGATTTAACCATCTTTACAGGGGATTTTCTCAAATACCCAGCAAACATCATTTCATCAATCATTTTAGGAAGAGGGGCTGTAGCAGAATAGGTTATTGCTGGATCGCAGCCTAATGCAACGGATACCGGCATTCTTCCTCCCAATGCTTTATATTTATCGTATATCTCTCTGCCATCCTTATGCAAGTGCCAATGCATTCCGGTAGTGTTTTTATGAAATACTTGGAGTCTGTACATTCCTGTATTTTGAATACCTGTTTCAGGATCTTTAGTTATAACAAGCGGAAGGGTAATGAATCTACCTGCATCACCGGGCCAGCATTTTAATACAGGAAGGGTGGAAAGATCGGGATCCTCTTCTACAACTTCTTGGCAGGCACCTTTTGTGGGCAGTTTTATTGGAAAAACAGAAGCCAATCTGGTCATTCTCGGTAAAGATTTGAATTTATTCATTAATCCGACATAGTTGGACATATCAATGAACTCACCAATGCCGTTTCCAACATCATCAAGCTTTTCCACTCCAAGAGCCATGCTCATTCTTTCATATGTTCCCATAGCATTTATAAGTACGGGATAAGGTGAACCTTTAACCTTTTCAAATAAAAGGGCAGGACCATATTTCTTAGAAACTCTATCTGTAATTTCAGTAATTTCAAGCTCTGAATCTACTTCCGTTCTAATTCTTTTCAACTGGCCTTTTTCTTGCAAGGTCTTTATAAAATCTTGTAAATCTTTATAAGCCATGTAATCACTCCTTATTTTCTATCCAATACAATTAAAAAGTATACCACTGTTTTGTTGAAAAATGTAGTTTTGTTTACAATAAAATTTTGAATTCGCTGAGATATTGCATACAAAGAAAAAAGGAGTTTAAGTTACATTCCGAAGATTAACTTAAGCTCCTCATATTTGTCATGAGTGAGAAGGGCATCCTTATCAGTATTCTTTAGTTTTATGATATATGTCCATCTTCCATAAGGATAGATTTTATGAATCATTGAAAGATTAATTATATAGGATTTATGGCATCGGAAGAATTGAGAGCTATCAAGGCGCAGCTCTATTTCCGAGAGATTTTCGGAGGTGGTATAGCTTTCTTCAGCAGTACAAATCACTGTGCTTCTGTCCTCGCGCTGTATAATTATAATATCTCTGGCATCAATAAAACTAACGCCTTCCTTATTTTTAATTGAAAGTTTTTCCAAACCCTTAACGGGTATTTGGAGTTTTGGCCGACTTTTCAATTCTAGATTGTTAATGGTATCCTTTATTCTTTGTAAGGTTTGGTATACTCTTTCCATTTTAAAAGGCTTAACAATATAATCAAAGGCATACACTTCAAAAGCTTCAGGCATATATTCATTGTGAGCTGTTGCAAAAATAATTATTGTCTTTGGATTTATATCTGATATATGTCTTGAGCATTCTATGCCATCAAGTTTAGGCATTTCTACATCTAGGAAAACCACCTGAGGCTTTAAAGCCTCCACTAGAGAAAGGACGGCATCTCCGTCCTCTCCTTCACCAACTATATCAAAGCCTTCACATTTCTCTAAGGCTTTACGGAACAACATTCTCATCCCTGCATCATCATCACCGATAACAACACTTATTGTCAAGAAAATCACCGTCTCTTTCTTTTTGCCTTAGGTTTACCGAGTATCTCCGAAAATATAAAACCTTGTATTACATTTTGACGATCCAATTTCAAAAAAAATTCTTCATGTTCACTAATCTTATTATCAAATTCTTTATTTCTATTCTGCATATCCTGTAATTGATTTTCATAGCTTATATTTTCTATTCTCATAATAGTATCTCCTAAGCTTATTCATTGCTTTTAGAACTTGAATCCGACTTCTTTATGGTTTTTGGGTTATTGGAGTTAGAAATATATTCTCTCATCTTTGTGTCGGATATAACATTCTGCATATCATAATAATCCATTACTCCAAGCTTTCCTTCTCTCAAGGCTTGGGCCATTGCTCTTGGAACCTCAGCCTCAGCTTCTACAACCGAAGCTCTCATTTCTTGCTCTTTAGCAACAGCCATAGCTCTTCTTTCTTCTGCTTTGGCTTGAGCAATATTTTTGTCTGCTTCCGCTTGAAGTGTTTGCAGATGAGCACCAATATTTCTTCCTACATCTACATCCGCAATATCGATGGATAATATTTCGAAGGCTGTTCCTGCATCCAAGCCTTTTCCTAGTACAGTTCTCGAAATCTTGTCCGGATTTTCCAGAACTTCCTTATGAGATGCAGAACTTCCTACTGTAGTAACAATACCTTCGCCTACTCTAGCTAATACTGTTGCTTCACCGGCGCCACCTATTAATCTGTCTACATTCGCTCTTACAGTTACTCTTGCTTTTACAAGCAGCTCAATACCATCCTGGGAAACTGCAGAAACAGAAGGCGTCTCAATAACCTTTGGATTAACGCTCATTTTCACAGCCTGAAGTACATCTCTTCCTGCAAGATCAATGGCAGCAGCTCTTTCAAAAGGCAAATTCATATCAGCTCTGTGTGCCGCAATTAACGCATCAACTACCTCATTTACATTACCGCCGGCCAGATAGTGTGCTTCAAGCTCATTTACCGAGATACCCAAGCCTGCTTTGTGGGCTTTAATGAGCGGTATTACAATTTTGCTTGGTTGAACTCTTCTTAGCCTCATTCCGATAAGAGTACCTATGCTTACTCTAACATTTGCAGCTAGAGCCGAAATCCAAAGGCCTACAGGTACAAAGCTGAAGAAAATAGCCAATAGTGTGACGACCACACCTAAAATAATAAGATACATTGTCAAGTTTCCATCCATATTAACCTCTCCTAACTAATTATTTTATAACCTTAACAACAATACGACGACCTTCTACTTTTATTATTTTTACTTTAGAATTTGGAGGTATAAACTCGCTGTCAGATACTACATCAAGCTTTACACCGGAAAAATCTGCAGTGCCCGAAGGCCTTAATACAGTTGTTGTAATACCTTCCTTGCCAAGAAGATAATTAAGATCCTCTGTGCCTATATAACCTGTCTCTCTGTTTTGGCTATGATTTAACACCAAAGCTTTGTTTAATTTACCCTTTGAGGCAGATCTTAGAAAAGCAGCAAATATGATTGCCAATATAGCTAGAATTGCTATAGTCATTATAAAAGCTTGACCTATAGTTTTTGCCGTAAGCACCACTCCAATAATAAGAAGAATGGCTCCTGTTACTCCAAAGGCTCCAAAGCCTGGGTGAAAAGCTTCTAACGTCATAAAAATAAGTCCTGAAATAAGGCAAATAACGGAAAGTAAGGTTAGATTGGAAACAATAGCCATAATATCCATTTTGTCACCTCCATATCATTTACTTTATATTCATAATACTATTTCTATTTAGCTTATCGAAGAGATAGTATACGAAAAGTACAATCTTATGCTTAAAATGTCACTTATCATGCTTATGAATAAACACGGTTGAACATAGAACTCAAAATGATCCTGCTCCAGTCAAGCATTGAATTGATTATTTTGGAAAGGAACCGTAAAATTCAGTATATTCATCCAAGCTGGATACTTTTATATCTCCACCATATTTCATTAATATATCTTTGCAGATAAAGAGTCCCATGCCGTGACCTTCAGTACCTTTGGTGGAAAAGCCCGGATTGAAGATATTAAGTATATTGCTATCCTCAATCTTGGGGCCGTTATTCTTTATTTTGAAATAAAAGGCTTTCAGATCTTCAAAAATTTCAATTTCAATAAGTTTATCTTTGTTAACTCTCTTAAGTTCATATATAGAATTATCCATAATATTTCCAAGGACCCTGCATAATTCCCAGGATGGTATTTTAATATCCTGAAGTCTTGATTTAATATTTAATGTTACCTTTATGTTATATTTTTCTGCATCCATAATTTTAGCTTGAAGAAGTGCATTTATTGCCGGGTTTGAGGTTTTTAAAAAACTGCTTACTTTCTGTATATCTTGAAATAACTTCTCAATATAGTTTTTAGCTTCATCATATTCATCCATTTCCATAAGCCCGTGTACTACTTGAAGGTGGTTCATAAAATCATGTCTCTGGGCTCTGAGAGTATTATTAAGATTTTCAACCTGTCTTAGACTATTTTTTAAAGTATTATTCTCGTTACTATTTTCTTGAAGACTCCCTATATCTCTTATGGTAAAAAAACTATTAATGAATATGGCAAACAGAATTAAAAACAAGAAAAGATGCTCGCCGTTAAAATTATCATAAAAACGGTGGTTCCCGTTGGAATAATTATAGATGAGAGCACCTATGGCAGCAGAAGCCTGTATGATATTAAAAATTATTAACGATATAGCTGTTTTGTTTATATAAACTTTCTTATCCATTTTTACCGCCTTAATAAACTGAATCAATATGCTAAAATTAATTATAACAAATTAATCCATATTTTGCTATCGGAACAATGCTTTTATTGGTATGTGTAATTATAGATTCATACGAGGGCTTGGATATTTTCGAAGAATAATAGTGAACCGTCCCCAACTATTTCCTGAATAATTTATTAATTGCGGGCATATTCCTATAAGAAGGATAGGAGGAGTTTTAATGAAAAGGTATATAAATATAGAAGACAAAAAACCAACAGATAAAGAAAATAACGACGACAGTTTTATAATAACTGAAGAGTTAATTGAAGAGTGCTTATCTGAAGCGGTTGAAAAATAATCTTGGCGAGGTGATAAATAAGTTTATGGTATTGTCTCCTAATAAAAAACATTAGTATTCATAGCCTGCAGAATTACTAGTTCTGCAGGTATTAAATTTTTTTGATATAAAGAACATAATTGAGATGTATAATAAAAGTAAGGATAATAAGTTTTTTGGATAGGAGATGGGTAGGAGATGAATGCGAACGATTTAGTACTGGTTACCGGTGGAAGTGCCGGCATGGGGAAGGCTACTGCCACAATGTTGGCAAGAGAAGGAGCAAAGGTCATTATTCTGTGTAGAAATAAGGAAAGAGGAGAGATAGCTCTTGAGAACATTAAAAAGGAAAGCGGAAATGATAATGTTGAAATGATGCTTTGTGACTTGGGAAGTATAAAAAGCATATATGCTTTTGCAGAGGAGTTTAAGGAAAAGCACAAAAAACTCAATGTGTTAGTAAATAATGCAGGAGTTATAGTGCCCGGGAGACATGAAACAAAGGATGGATTTGAATTGCAATTTGGAGTTAATCATTTAGGACACTTTTTACTAACTAACCTTTTGTTGGATTCCTTGGAGGCAGGTAAGCCTTCAAGAATAGTAGTGGTGGCTTCGGGAGCGCATAAAGTGGGGAAAATATACATGGATGATGTTAATTTAACAAGGAACTATAATGTGGTAAGGTCATACAGTCAATCAAAGCTTGCCAATATACTGTTTACCTATGAACTTTCTGAAAAGCTAAAGGAATCAGGAATTACCGTAAATTGCCTTCATCCGGGTGCAGTGGCAACTCAGATGGGAATAAACAGGAAGACCGGTTTTGGGAAGTTTATAACAGGACTTTTAAAGCCGTTTTTCCAATCACCTGAGCAAGGAGCATCTACAGCAGTTTATTTGGCAGTTTCAAAAGAGGTAGAAGGAGTCTCTGGAAAATACTTTTATAAAAGCAAACCAATAAAATCTTCTGAGTTATCCTACGATAAAGAACTTGCAAGGAAGCTTTGGGAGCTCAGTGAAAAAATGACGGGTTTCAGCTTCAATAAAATATAACATGTACAAGCAATATAAGAATAAATATGACATTTCTCATAAACAAATATGAATTTTCTCATGTGAAAATATGAATTTATTTACTATGAAAGTCATTATATGTTGTCTATAATTAAAACATGGAAAAGATAAAAATGAGAGGTGTTAATTTATGAGAAGACATTACTTTTGGAGATCTTTATTTATGTTTCTGCTGGTACTTTTTATAGCAGAGAAAGTATTGGATTTTAGTATTCATATTACTAAAGCTGCTATACCTGTATTGCTAATAGTTTGGGGAGTGTCTATATTATCAAGAAATTCAAGACATAGAAACAGGTATAGGGATGATGGAAATTGGCAAAGTTATGATAATTACAGAGGAGATTACAACTATAACAATAATAACAATAATAACAATAATAACAATTCATATAACAGCGACGTAAATAAATATCATAACAATAGTGGCTATAAGCAAAGCGGACAGAATCAATACGAAGGAAATTATAACGACAGCAGGCAGGGTAATAACAACAACTATAATAACAACAACTATAATAACAGTAATAATAACAGTAATAATAACAACAATTACAACAATAGTAATTATAATAACCAGAACAGCGGATATAATGATAACGGATACTTTGGATCATATAAAAAGAATGTAATATTCTCCTCGGGGGATATAATAGCCAATGGACGTGAAAGAAAGTATGATATAATATTCGGAGACGGGAAAATCGATCTTTCAAGACTACCAATGCCAGTTGAGAATAGAAGTATGAAGGTTGATGTGATTTTTTCAAACGGGGTAATTAGAATAAATGAGGATATACCGGCAGTAATCAGAGGGAAGAGTGTATTCTCAAATGTGCGTATGCCTGATAACTCATCTGTGTCCTTTGGAGAAACTACCTATGTAACTCGAAGTTTCAGAGAAGGTGCGCCACATTATTATATAGTGATAGATACTGTTTTTGGCAATGCAGAGTTGTTTAGTGTAAAAAGAAATTAATTGTTTTATTATTTAGGATTGAACCGTAATACGGTTCTTTTTCCTTATTATTTATTCTTTTTTAGGTCATATTTTAGGAAGGAATACTATAAATGGAGAATTATATTATAATAAGTAAACTTGCCATTTTGGTATATAGTATAATGAGATTTTCAGAAGGTATAAACAGCAAAGGAAGCGGTGATGCCTTTTTTATTCCAGCAGTTGTAATCTTTTCTCTCGTTTATATAAGCCTTAATATGGCATTGTATATAACCAATAGAAATAAGGTTAGGAGAATATTACTCATCATTTCAATAATTATAATTTTGGGTAGTTTTAGGTTTATAAATCATATTTTTGTACTTCTTCTTCCTATTAACATTTTTGAATTTATGCTTATGCTCACTGATAATCTATGGCTGCCAAGTATTGTAATAGAGCTTCCTCTATTTGCAATCCAAGGAGGATTTGTGGCTGAATATATAATGGTAAGCATTTTAAGTTATATTATATATCTTATAACTTATAAATATTATTTAAGGGTTCAGTCTATGTCCAAGGAGAATGACAGCATGAGAATTAAGATACATGAGCTATCCTTACGATTAAATAAAGAAGCAGAGTATGAACATCAGGTCAGATACAGTTCACAGTTGGAAGAACGAAATAAAATAGCCCAGGAAATACATGACAGGATAGGTCATATTCTGTCCGGGGCAATAATTCAGCTTGAGGCTGCCAATATTTTTATTGAGAAAGATGCCGCAAAATCAAGAGATATAATCCAACGGGTTATAGACATATTGAGAGATGGTACGGAAGGTATACGCGCTACACTAAAGAATATTAAGCCAGAAGTAAAGCAAATGGGAGTAAACAGAATTAAGCTTATGCTGGATGAGTTTACAATAAAGAGTAACATAAAAGGTATATTGTTTTATTCTGGCAATATTGAAAATATATCCCATGTTCAATGGAAGGTTATTTATGACAATATAAAGGAAGCACTTACTAATATTATAAAATATTCTTATGCCACAGAGGTACGAGTCAATATACAGGTTCTCAGCAAGTTTGTTAAAATGGAAATTAAGGACAATGGTATAGGAACAGCTGCCTTTAAGAAAGGAATGGGCATTACCGGCATGGAGGAAAGAGTTAGCAGTATGAGAGGGCAGGTAATAATTGACGGCTCTGACGGTTTTTCAATAATATCGTTATTGCCTTTTGAAGTTGAGGTGTAAAAGGAGAGAGTTTATGGTAATTAAGTTAATAATAGCTGATGATGATCCAATTGTAAGAGAAGGTTTTAAAATGGTTTTAGGCGCAGATGAAAGCTTTGAAATAGTAGAATGTGCGGAAAATGGACTGCAGGCTGTAGAATGTTGTATGAGAAATCAGGTGGATGTAGCATTATTGGATGTAAGAATGCCTGTAATGAATGGAGTTCAGGCTGTGAAGGAAATCACAGCTAAAACAAATACGAAAGCAATGATTCTCACTACTTTTGATGATGATGAATACATAACAGATGCAATAAGAAATGGAGCAAAGGGTTATCTCCTAAAAAATAATCCTCCGGATAAGATAAAAGATGCCATAAGGATCGTGTATAGCGGTAATACAATAATGCAGGATATAGTAATGGATAAGATTAAGGAGGCATTGGGTACACCTAAAGGAGGCAAAATTAACAATTCAATGTTCTCTGAAAGGGAATTGGAAATAATGGATCTGATATCTAAAGGACATTCAAATAAAGAAATATCGAGAGAACTATATATATCTGAAGGAACTGTGGCTAATTATATAACATCAATTTTTAATAAAACGGGACTCGAGCATAGAACTCAAATTGCCATATATTATATTAATGGTGGTAAGTTATGAGAATAATAAAGATAAAGGATATGACAAAAAGATTTGGATATAATTTGGCAATAGATAAGATAAATCTAGAGATAGAGGAGGGTGAAATATTCGGACTCCTAGGACCGAATGGTGCAGGAAAAAGTACAACCATAAACATAATATCAGGTCTTTTGAAGGCAGATAAAGGCAGTATACAGGTATTTGGAAAAGATATGAACACTAGCGCGGCTGAGATTAAAAGAAATATAGGTATAGTGCCTCAGGACATTGCTATATATGAGGAACTCACAGCCTACGAAAATGTTCATTTTTTTGCAGGACTTTATGGATTGCGAGGAAAAGAATTAAAAGACAGAACTACGGAAGCTCTCGAATTTGCCGGACTTTCAGATAAAGCAAAAAGTTTTCCTGCCAGTTTTTCAGGCGGTATGAAAAGACGACTTAATATAGCCTGTGCTATAGCACACAAGCCAAGATTGATAATAATGGATGAGCCAACTGTAGGCATTGACCCCCAATCCAGAAACCATATTCTTAAAACTGTAAAAGAGCTTAATAAAGTTGGCTGTACAATAATTTATACAAGCCATTATATGGAGGAGATCGAGGAGATTTGTTCCAGAATATCCATTATAGATCACGGAAAGGTTATTGCGGAAGGTACAAAAGAAGAACTAATATCAATAATAACCAACACTAACTCGGTATGGATTACCGTTAATACAACTCAGAAGCTTAATAAAGAACTTTTGGAGGAAATTAACGGAGTAGTAAGTGTGGAAATAGAACATAATATCGTAAAAATAAACAGTTTTAGTGACATAGCTAATTTGGATGGTATTATTCAATACTTTGTGGCGAATGAAGTATCCGTTAAAAATATAGAAAATAAAAAAATAGATCTGGAGACAGTTTTTTTGACACTCACGGGAAGAAAGCTGAGAGATTAATTGGGGGTAAAGCAATGTGAACGAAATATTATGGTTATTTAAAAATAATATAAGAGTTACATTTAGAAATAGATTATGGACAATATTACTGTTGGTACTTCCATTAATATTTATAGTTACATTAGCTGTTGCAAGCTGGCGAAGTATTTCGGTGGGAAATGAAATGGTTAGCACCTACATCTGTCAGCAGCGTATGGGATTTTTGATTATGCTTATGATGATATGTACCGGTAGTGCTTCTAAAATGATATTGAAAGAGAAATTGAACAGAACGTACTATAGGATTAGTTTTTCACATATAAAAGTAAAACAATATTTACTAGGTAATGTATTAGCCAATATGCTGATGTTGACAAGTCAGACTGCTATTACATTGTTTATTATTGTAGAAGTTTTTCATATAGACTTGTTTATGCCTATTGTAGAGTTATTAGCAGTGTTGGAATTATTTGAACTGGCAGCAATAGGCTTAAGTCTTGTAATTGTAGCTTACTCAAAAAGCATAAAGACAATAACTCTGCTATATAGTTTTGTAATAATTGTAACCTGCATGCTTAGCGGATGTTTTTGGCCTATGAGCAGTATGCCTCAGTCTTTTCAAAGTATATCCTATTTTATACCTCAAAGGTGGGCTCTTGATACTGTATATTGCTTGCAGAAGGGTGCAGCTTTTAAAAATATCGTAGTAAATTTATGTGTTATAATTGCATTTGCAATCACATTTATTGTGATAGCAGTATATAAATTATGCAGCAACGAAAATACAAAAACTTTCGTGTAGATAAATATTTTTTAGAAAAAAATGAATGATTGAAACCATTTTCTTAACATATTGCATTATCTCTTTCAAATTTTATTAATAAATATATCATTGAATGAAAAGTTGATAATGATTAAACTTTTGAGATATTAATGTGTGAAAGTTAAATATTATTAAACATTTACATTGACATATATTTCTAATCTGCATATAATATAAGTATAGAGAATGTATGTGAAGTCAAATGGCTTAGAAATATAAGTTATGTAGGAAAGAGGGATGATAATATGTTAAATAAGGTTAGTAACTCAGCAAATGTAAGGGTATCCTTTGAGAGAATTAAAAATGATAATAAGCATCTTTTAGCAAAAATAATTTGGCAGGCGGATAATGAGATTGAAGATGTAGAAGTATATGCGGAAATAGCTAATCGCAAGGGATCATTGAAGGAACTGAAGAAGATAGACAATTCTAATTTATGGGTTGCCGACTATGAAATTAACAATTGCTTCCCTGAATTAATCAATTTGGATAAGAACGTTGCGATAAAGCTTATACAGTATAAGGTTAAACCAAGTACTTTGCTATGTTAATAGATGTATATGCTTACCGTATATTGTATGGACAGAACAAACAGTAAGATATGACAGCATAAATATATATCCCCAACACTAAAGCTATTTAATGTTGGGGATATTTTTAATATGCAAACTTACCGCTATTCACAAGTGATAACCTTATTTCATATGCTTTGTGAATAGAATAATAGGCATTTTTATAATCGTTAATATCTGCATATATATTACTGAGGCTTTCATAGGCAAATGCAAGATATTTTGATTCTGAAAAAAAATTCAATTCTGTAATGCCCATATTTATAGATGATATAGCTTCTTCAATTCGATTTAATTTATGAAGGATAAGTCCCTCGTATACCTTACCTGTCCACATAGTGAAGTAATCAATTTTATGATGAGATCTAGGTTTGTACTCTACTTTTGTAATAGTATTTAGAGCGTCATTATAATTACCCAAAAGATAGTAAGTATGTGCAAGTGTAATATAATATATGAAACTCTTACTGCCTGAATAATCATCACATTTCCGTAAGTATTCTAAGGCATTTTCCGGATGGTTAATCACATTTTCATAGGCTGCGAAGGATATTTGAATTTTAGCAATACTCCTTTTATTATCAGTGAATTGTGCAAACTGAAAAGCTTTCTTTATGCAATAATTAAAATCATCATACTTTTCCATAATAAAATATACGGTAGCCTTCAATCTGTAAAGTTCGTCAGAATTATAATATGCGCCTATTTCTTTAGATATATCCAGTGCTTTTTGAATCAAGTCCAATACTTCTTCTGCAGTAGAATTGGCTAGCTTTATAAGAGCTCTGTAATAGAGCATTTCTATTTCCAAAATGGGATCACGATTTACTGCATGTTTATACATACTCCAGCATTCATCCAATATTTTAATACATTCATCATATCTATAGGCTGCTAAATATCTTCCAATCGATTCAAGGTTGGCTCTGGCAGCATAGCTATAGAGATGAAGATCTGTATATATTTTTACAGAATCTTTAATTTTTTCCTCGCCATTATCAAATTCAAGCAAATCAATAAGACATTCTCCGTATTTATATAAAATGTCGGCATAAAGCTTGCTGCCTTTGTCATACTCATATGCAGATAGTATTTCTTCAAGCTTAAGACGAGAGGTAGATAAATCAAGGTTTTTTATTAAGGAATCTATATTATTTAATTGTCGGTGAATTTCTTCTACAGGAAGGATTTCAGTGGTTCTTGAAGAATTTTCATCTTTGCCGTCTAAGAAAAAAGAAATGGACTTTCCTAACCTGGCAGCAATGTACTGCAAACTCTTCATTGATGGAGTAGCTTGGTTATTCTCAATCTGGCTTAGCATACTTTTTGTTATTTCATCGCCAGCCAACTCTGATTGAGTAAGTTTCAATTCTTTTCTTAGTGACTTTATTCTTTCACCTATAGATTCTTCCATCAATTTAACCCCCAATGTATTAACCAAATTTTGTTATAGCTAAATTATAGTATAACTTTATTAAACGTGCAAGGAGCAAAAAATACAAATGTTAAATGAGATTAAACATATTTGTTAAACTATAATTGTTTATTAGTAAACATGAACTAAAAAGTTACACTAAAATATGTATGAAATACATTAAATTTTAAAATGGAGATAATATATAGATAAACAACTTAATACCATAATGTATCAAATAGTAGAATGAAAATCTAATTTTGTGAATTAAATATAAGAATGAACACATGTAGTTTTAGAGACTTTATGATATTATGTTAATATGTAAGTTTCTAGAATAAAAAACTGGAAATAATTCGAATAATATGGTATAGTTCAATTATAAATAAGATTAATAAGGGTGTGAAAGAATACACCTGTATATTTTGATATAAACTAGGGGGAAGATATATGACAATAAAAATAATTGCAGATAGCAGCTGTGATTTAACTCAGGAGCTAAAAGAAGAAATGAACATTGAGTTAGCCCCATTGGTACTTTATTTAGGAAATAAGAGCTATGTAGATGACGAAAGCTTGAATATTAAGCAATATGTTAAAGCGATGAAGGAATGTGAAACTTCACCTAAAACAGCATGTCCCTCTCCGGAGGATTACATGAATAAGTATAAAGGCACAGAGAGTGTTTTTGTTGTTACCTTATCATCACACCTTAGCGGTTCATATAATAGTGCAGAACTGGCAAAAAGTATATATTTGGACGAAGTTGGAGAAAAACAAATTCATGTTTTTGATTCATTAAGTGCTTCGATAGGAGAAACACTTATATCATTAAAAATACATGAATGCGCTAAAAGTGAAATGAATGAGCTTGAAATAGTTGAGAAGGTATCAAACTATATAAAAGATATGAAGACCTATTTTCTTTTAGAAAGTCTCGAACATTTGGCAAAGGCGGGAAGATTAAATCCTATCATTGCAAAAGTTGCATCCATATTATCCATAAAACCAATTATGTGCAGCGAGGAAGGAACAATAAAGCTGGCAGAGAAGGTAAGAGGCTATAAAAAAGCTTTTTCCAGATTGGTTGACACTATAGGTGATGTAGGAAGAAATTTAGAAGATAAGGTTTTAGGAATAGCCCATTGCAATTGTTTGGACAGAGCGTTACAATTTAAAGAAGAGGTACTTAAAAAGTATAATTTTAAGGATATCATAATTGTAGAAATGGGTGGTCTAAGTTCTACATATGCGGACGATGGTGGTCTGGTAATAGCATTTTAATAGAGGTTAATATGGCATATATTAATATTTCCGTATCTGAAGTTTTAAAGTTTGCTGATAAAAACTTAAATTATGATAAAGAAAGAATCAAGAGTATTAAATTGATTAACGAGAGTCAAATAGAAATTACAGTAAGTATAGGAAAGATGTTTCCAAACATGAAGGTTACACTTTCTTATAATGGCTTTCGTGAAGGTAAGTTGCATTTTAATATTCTTACAAATGGTGGAATTAGAATATTAATGGGTTTATTAAATGAGTTTGGTTCTCCAAAACTGAATGATTATATAAAATTGGAGAAAGCAGTTGTAGAGTTTAGTATAAACAAATTCCTGTCAGATAATATTCAGGGCATAGAAGTTCGTGATATAAATATGAATGGTGAACAGGTTTATGTTACGATAGATTTTAAATAAACAGAAACCCTTGTATTGATTGTAAAATCAATACAAGGGTTTCATTTTTGTTATTTTATGCATGTGAGTCTTGGTTAATGGGATAGTAAAGGGTACAAAATCAATTAACCTTGGGGGGGTTACTTGTAGGAAGTATTATCCTATTAATCACATTATATTATAATAATATATGTGTGTCAATAATAATTATTATATAATAGATATTTATAATGTTATTTTAGCTGACTACCATTTTTCCTGTTGTTTATATATTTACTTGTGTATATAGGAATGGTACTCAATTTTTCAAAAATTAATTTGTTTTTAAGTAAAGGAGACCATCCGAAAAGCAAGAATGTAATGGGGTCCCATAGTGCTACCCATACCATAATAAGTAGGCTTTCCTTTAGAATTTTAAGTGAATTGGTTTCTGGTCTTTTGTTAAATAATTCAAGAATAGCAAAGCAGGCGGCTAATAATATTGCTCCTATACATATATTTATCTTCCATCGCCGAAATTTTTGCTGCAAATAGATATCGGAGTCTTTAACTTTATATTTAAAGTGACTATAAAAGGAGTGCTTTAACTCTATACTATTTATTCCTATTTCATCAATAGGAATGTGAAATATAAGTCTTAAATTTGATTTTTGACTATATTTTTTTACAGCATTGATTATATATTTTTCCAAATAGGGATTTATAGCTTTATACATTATAGAAGAGTAGTTATTATCGGCATACAAATCTTCAAGCTTTCCTATATATATATCAATATCAATAAAACTAACATTTTGTTTTTGAAAAAACAATTTGTACTTCTCCTTTCAAGGGCAGTCTATTTGCAGCGGTATGGAATTAACTTAATAATTTATATTTTTATCATTATTGATTTATGTTAGGTAATGGATATAAAGAGTATTTTACTTAAATTGATATGTTTACTATAAGTGTAAAGTGTCAACTGACTTATGTCTGCATATATAAATATTGAAGGGGTGATGATAATGAGTAAATTACGAGTAATGTTCTTCAAAAAGAGTTATACAGAACCGTTATATACAGCTAAAGATATAACGGAAAGAACCGTAAAAGAACAAAAAGAACTTTCAACTATTGAATGCGGATATGAGGATTTGGATACAAAAGAAGATGCAGCTATTATACAAATGTATATGAACACTGACAGAATCGAGCTAAAGGATGGCTTATATAAAATAACAGGTAAACGCTTTAAGGCAACAGAGCCGAGAGCACTATGGATAGAGGTTGATTTACTGGAAACCTGGGAAAGAAAAGTAGTAAGAGCCCGTAGATAAAAACAAAAGTTGTAAGAAATATATAAACATTACTTCAACAAATATAAGCTGTGTGAAGTTTTCTATATTGGAATAAGCTAACTGCAGTGATATAATATGCTCATGAAGCTTCATCCTTGAGATGATGGATTTTGAGGTGAATAATAATGCCTGTTTTAACTCATATTGATATTGAAAGATTTATAAAATATGTGCAGGAACAACTTGAAAATGAGAGGGTTTTATATGAAATTCAGATTGTTAATGCAGTGGAAAAGCTGACTGAAGAAACGGATTTGTCAGATATTCGTGAACAAATTTTCATACAGCAGTGGATATTAATCAATATACCACAGTTACAGGATAACAGACCTGCAGTTAAACAACAGCATGAAGCTGTTATGCGTGATAAATTTGAGTACTATAACAGAAATCATAATTTTGAGGGGCTGTATACTTGGGTTGCTTCGGTACTTAGAAATATCGGGTTTATGGATAATGAAGCTAACAGTGTTATAACAGCAGCACAAAAGATAGGGAAAAAAATATGTAGCAGAAATTGATTATACTTAAAACTGTCCATATTAAAGGGTGTATCTTATATATGGACAGCTTTATTTTATGTTTGCGTTAGTAGCAAAAGAGTGAGATATGAATATGATGTATTACAAGGAAATTGGATAAAATAGTAATAAATGTGTTAATGAGAGTATTGATAATGTAAATCTGGAGGTGTAAAACTGTGGACCTGAGGAAGATAGTTGAATTTTATAGAGGCACTACTGTAACGGTAGTTACGACCAAAACCACGTCTACGGCCACAGGCGAAGTTTTAGATGGACCAATAATAGCAAATACGCTGGCAATAAAGCTTACGAAGGTATACGAAAATTACCCTGTTGGATCGGTAGTTTTCTTTAATCCAAATCATATAATTTCAATAGGCTAATTTAAATGAAGGAAATAAGTATTAAAACGATGTTGACTATTAAGGACTGCTTTATGGCAGTCCGCTATCTTTAGATATCTTCCCTATTTTTACCGGAGGAGAAAATGAATATTTTAGGGGTGGCTGTAAAACATTATTAATAAATGGTTTGATATATTGCAGTTTATTAGCTTCTGTTTTTAGGGTAATGGAGGGAAAAGAATGAAAGCAGTTAAATGGAAAAGAAGAGCTGTTAGTGTTGTTATAGTAATAATATTTATGTATGTAATGCAAGGCATGCGGAAGTTTGACGTTACTGGTGAAACTGTATCCTACAATTTAACAATAAGAAATGACATAAGAGATCGTGATAGGATGCTTTTAGGATATAATATAGATGCCAAACTTTGTAGTTTAACCTGCGGTCTTCGAAACATCCATAAAGATTCAATATTTTCTCAGGCTAATACGAATGGTGTAAGTTTCTACACATGTAATAATACATATAATTTAAAACTTAATAATAAAGGAGAGCATAGTACCGTTGTAATTGATGCGGGCCATGGAGGAATTGACAGTGGAGCTATAGGAATCAATAGGAGTCTGGAAAAGAACAATACGCTGAGTACATCTTTAAAGCTGGGTAAATTGCTAAGCTCCAAAGGCATCAAGGTAGTGTATACGAGAAAAAGTGACAAGGTCTCATTTCCTGTTAGTGCCAGAGCAAATCTTGAGGCTAGAACACAGGTTGCCAATAATTTGAATGCCGATTTGTTCATTAGCATACATAATAATAGTTCTTTATATAAAAGTGTTAGCGGATTAGAAACATATTATTGTAATGGGAGCGTAAAAGCAAGAGCTCTTGCTACTTTAATACATAAGCAATTGGTTAATAATGTAAAGTTGAAAAATAGAGGCGTAAGAGCATCTGACTATTATGTGCTGAAGAACACAGTTAATACTGCAGTGCTTATAGAACTTGGCTATATAAGCAATAGAGATGAAGAAGTCAAATTAAAAAACTCTAAGTTTCAAGATAAATGTGCTGCCGCTATGGCTGAAGGTGTATTAAAGTATCTGAGCGAGTAAAAAATAATTAATATGGGCCAAAACGGCCCATTTACACTAAGAATTTTGAATGGAATTTATAAAGACTTTTGTTATTTGATAATGACCTTCTTCTGTTGGATGAGGACTTCTTGCAATACTGTTGAAAGGGTAATTAAAGAATGTCCAATATTCACTGTTATTCATTTTAAAATAACTATAAATATCAACTACCGAATACCCATAGGACGAAAGCAGACAAGGATCGGAAATAATGTTATTAAGTTGTTGAATATAGAAATCTGCCAATTCGTAATTATAATCATTATAACTGTAGGGATTAAATAAAGTCATTACATATATTTTAGCACTTGAGCCGATATCATTTCTTATGCATTCCAATATTGTAATCCAATCCTGTTTAAATTTGAATAACTCTTTATCTGCAATTTTTTTGTTAATATGCTTATAATTATCTGAAGTACATTTTCTTATATTATTTCCACCTATGGAAATGGTAATAATAGATGAATTTTTTACAGCATGCCTCATTTCAGAAGAAGAATTTAGATTTTGTAATAAGCCTCTGCTTGTTATTCCGGGAATGCCTAAGTTTTTACAACATGTAAAACCATATTTATACTTTAAGAATTTACATAAATTGAAGGCAAAACCGTTACAGGCATAAGCAGCAAAGCCATTGGTGATAGAATCTCCAAGTGCAGTATAACTATATCCGTTCATTTTAGATTTCACCTCTTGTCAGTTAGTAGAATAGTGCCCTTAGTTTATAGTAGTAGCTTGTACTACATTTTGTTACTATAAGCATAGGAAAAATTAATTCTGACAATTTATCTTTATGAAAAAAGAAGAACCCATACAGGGTTCTACTCATTTTTACCTCCAAGCCCCGAAAGGGTGGCGCTTTCTTTGGTGTGAGCACTTTTGTTGAATCTCATTTCAATGTTTTGAGCAACTTCATGTGGATGTTCCTTATTATTTTGAATTTTCTTTTCTACGCTTTCCTTACTTTTCTGCATGTTGTCTCAGCTCCTTTATGAGTATATTCATAGGTTTATTATTTTAAAAACAATACATAATATTTTTATAACACCCTACCGTCCGCAAAAGAGTTAGAAGCTTTTTTTGATTTGATATTCTTAGTTTCCAAACTATTATGTGGAAACAGATTTTGCGGATTATCATAAGCTCCATCGGAGGCTGAAGTTACATTTGAAGAAGTGGATATAGCATAGTCACCTGTGGTAACGGGACCTGCGGAAAGTTTATCTCTTGTATTAGCTTTGTCTTCTTTCTTAGTGAAGTCAGTCAATTAAAGCACCTCCATATCATGTGAAAATATTGTTTTAAATATCTATAATTTCATTTTATCCTACATTATTTTTAATATTCTCCAGAAATAAAAATTCCACTTCATAGAATATATAGTTTACGGTAAGGAGAATATAAGATGACTACAAAATGACAAATTACATAGAAAAAACTGCCTGATATGAGCTTAAGGGAAGCAAGATCAGGGTAATTTGAATATACTGGTCCTATAGAAAATAACGAGCCTAAAAGTACATCTGTTCACTGATACAGAAAAGAGACTCAATAATATATATAAGTATTGACTTTATGAATTTAATGCTATAATATATTGACAAACACTTCAATATACGACTTTGAAGAGAATAGTAAATAGGTATGACCTTTAAAGAGAGCCTCGAATGCTGAGAAGAGGTAAGGAGCTACTTATTGAAACAGGTCTCTGAGTTTCACAATAATCCTTTCTAGGGGAAATGTGACGGGAACCGCCGTTAAAAGGTTAGAGTATATAAAATTTTATATACTTGCTGAGTCTTATATAGTAATGTATAAGTAAATTGAGGTGGCAACACGGGTTTATAACTCTCGTCCTCAAGACATTTTAGTCTTGAGAATGAGGGTTTTTATTTTTTACTAATTTATTGATTTCTATATAATTGGGGCTATTAAATAATCATTCAACTTACTTATTCAAATAGGGAGGGTTTATAAATGGCAGATAAGAATGAACTTATAGGAAAAGAAGAAATAATTGAAAATGATGAAGTGAGATCAAATTTTATCCACAAGATAATTGAGCAAGATATTGAAGAGGGGGTTTATGACAGAATTCATACACGTTTCCCCCCTGAGCCTAACGGTTATCTTCATATTGGAAGTGCTTATGCTATCAATATAAGCTATACGGCAGCACAGAAGTATGATGGATTATTCAATTTGAGGTTTGTTGATACAAATCCTACTAAAGAAGACCATGAGTATGTTAACTCTATTCAGGAAGATATGAAATGGATGGGCTTTGATTGGGAAGACAGATTGTTTTACGGATCAGATTATTTTGAAAAGATATATGACTATGCTGTTATGCTTATAAAAAAGGAAATGGCTTATGTAGATGATCTTAGTCCCGATGAGATAAGGGAACACAGGGGAACATTAACTCAGCCAGGAAAAGAAAGCCCTTACAGAAACAGATCCGTCGAAGAAAATCTAGAACTTTTCGAGAGGATGAGAAAGGGAGAATTTCCAGCAGGAGCAAAGGTATTAAGAGCAAAAATCGATATGGCATCACCTAATATGAATATGAGAGATCCGGTAATTTATAGAATTCAGTATGTTCATCACTACAGAACCGGGGATAAATGGTGCATATATCCTATGTATGATTTCGCTCATCCGCTGCAGGATGCAACTGAACACATTACTCATTCACTTTGCTCTGCAGAATTTATTGACCACAGGCCATTGTATGAATGGGTTTTAAAATCATGTGAAATACCTGCTCCTCCAAAACAGAGAGAGTTTGGAAGAATGAATCTTAGCGGCGTTGTAATGAGCAAGAGATATTTGAGAGATCTTGTATTTAACGGATATGTTGACGGTTGGGATGACCCAAGACTTCCGACTTTGCGTGCACTTAGAAGAAGGGGATATACACCTGAAGCAATAAAGCATTTTCTTGGAGAAATCGGTATATCAAAAAATGAAAGCGTAGTAGACGCGGCTATGCTTGAACACAGTATACGTGAGGATTTAAAAGCTAAGGTTCCGTGTATTATGGCAGTTTTAAAACCGCTTAAAGTAGTTGTCACTAATTATCCTGAAGGTGAGGTAGAGTGGTTTGATGCTCCCAATAATCCTGAAAATACGGAACTGGGCTCAAGAAAGGTTCCATTCTCAAGAGAGATTTATATAGAACAGGATGACTATATGGAAAATCCACCAAAAGGATACTTCAGACTTTTCCCAGGAAATGAAGTAAGGCTTAGAAATGCATATTTTGTAAAGTGTCAGGAAGCTATAAAAGACGAAAGCGGTCAAATAGTTGAATTGCGCTGCACCTATGATCCGGAAACAAAGGGCGGTAATTCACCTGATGGCAGAAAAGTAAAGGGTACTATTCATTGGGTATCCTCTGAACATGCTGTGAAAGCAGAGGTAAGGCTTTATGAAGGATTAATGCTTCCGGAAGAGGAACAGAACCCTAATGCCGAGGATTGGAAGGCAAATTTAAATCCTAATTCCCTTCAGATACTGGAAAGCTGTTATATTGAGCCATATGCAAATGATGCTAAACCGGAGGAAAAGTTCCAGTTTATAAGAAATGGTTATTTCACAGTAGATAATAAATATTCAGTTCCTGGAAAGTTAGTTTTCAATAGAATTGTTGCAATGAAAGATACATGGAAAAAGAATAATAAATAACAAAAGCCGGCTAACAAGCCGGCTTTTGTTATTTGAATATAAGACATATTTAATTGGCTACCGGTTGTAAAATTGTACCGTCATTGGTTGAATCGGAATCTGTAGAAGTTCCGGAAGAATCCGGTATTTCAGAAGATGGATTCCCGGTAGGTTCAGGAGTTGCTGCAGGTAGTGGAGTACTATCGGGAGTTGTTGTTGGAATGGTAGCTAAGTTCGCTATCTTTAGTGCAGTATCGAGATCTGAACTTAGTAGTTTTAAAGCTGTGAGTCTTGCTTGCAGCTTCGTTATAACTTTATCCATAGAGGTTAAGGCATTATTAAAATCAGATTTTTCAACTTTATCTTGGGTTTCGGATATTTCATTCTTAACTTCAGCAGTGTTTTTTACATCTTTTATATCCAGCTGAAGATTTTGAGAAGCAGCTATTAATTGATCCTGCATATCCTTAGGTAAGGTTTTAGTACCAGCTTGAAGTTCTGCAACTATGCTTTCAAGCTGGCTCTTCTTTTGCTCTACTTCAGACCTTACTGCGACTAGCTGCTGTTTGATTCCTTTTATTACAGTATGCTTTTCCTTCATTGCAGCCTTGAATGCTGCAATTTGTTGTTTTTTATCATCTCTTTTTTGTTCTGCTTTTGCTTTATTTTCTTGACCATTACTCTGTGCATCGACAGTTTGCTGAGGCTTATTATCAGCTTCGGCATCAGTTGTTACCTTCTGCTTTACGCCAGCCTGCTGTTTATCTGTTTGAACGGTCTTGGAGTTCTTACCTTGAGAGTTTTCATTTCCCTTGGCAAAGGCAGTTACAGGTGACATAATCAATATTGTTAGGGCAAGCGAAACAATCTTTTTATAATTCATGATTTTCCTCCTTTTATTATAAATAATAATTAATGATCTACTTCTCTAAAGAGTCCAAATCTATATCGGGAGCATCTTGAAGCGAATTTAAAGCATTGTCTATACTCTTTAAAGCAGAATTTAGTTTTAAATCAAGCCTTGATTTTTGCTGAGTTGTTAATTGAGGTACGGATTTCTCTTCAACTGGCTTGAATTCCGAGTATACATCCGCTCTTTTCAATGAATCGGCAGATTGATCGCTTATATTTGATAAAGCTTTACTGTCGGATTCACCTGATAAGGTGGTGCTTGTGGTATTAGATACAGCTGCAGGACTGGTGTCGATCCCTTTTCCCGAACAACCGACAAGTATAAATGCAGAAACTAGACATATAATCATTAGCCGTTTTTTCATTTTTTTCACCTCTTAATGTGTTTTCAACAATATTTACGTTAGTGAAAATATATTTTAGGGGGTATTAATAAAATTTTCTCTTTTAGAAGGAATATTGTATAATTAATATGTAAATCAAGACATAATCACGAAAGTTAGTGAATGTGTAAGTGTTTGGGGGATAATATGGATACACCTATTAAAGGAACTAAAATATATCAACAAGTAGTTGAACAAATAAAAAAGATGATTAATGATGGTATTTTAAAAAGAGGAGATAAACTTCCTACTGAGAGAGAATTGGCAGAGAACCTTAAGGTAAGCAGAGCATCTGTAAGGGAGGCTATAAGGGCGTTGGAGGTTATTGGACTTATTGAAAGCAAGCAGGGTGCAGGTAATTACATAAGGGAAAGCTTTGAAGAAAGCTTATTTGAGCCTCTCTCAATGATGTTTATGCTGCAAGAGAGCAATCCATACGAGATTATTGAACTGAGAGAAGTGCTGGAACTGGAAACTGTCGTCCTTGCTGCGGAGAGAATTACTGAGAGTGAACTCGCTCAATTAAAAGCCTTGGTTGATGAGATGAAAGAATGCGATGATGAGGAAAAAAGTGTACAGCTGGATAAATTATTTCATTATAACATTGCAAAGGCATCAAGGAATATACTTATATTAAATGTTGTTCAAGTCATATCTCAATTAATTGATTCGCTAATTGAAAATGCAAGGAGAAAGATTTTGTCCGGAGAGTCAAGGGCAAAGCTTACGAGACAGCATGAGCTTATATACGACGGATTACAGTATAGAAATAAAGAAAAAGCTTATGATGCTATAAAGGATCATTTCAAGCTTATAAAGCAATATTATAGAAATGAACTTAATTAAGAATAGAACTAAAGAATAATCTGTTTCGCAATAGGAAAACTATAAATGAGGTGATTTATATGGCTAAGGATAATAATAAAGATACATATAAAAATCCAATTAAAGAGGTTGCAAATACCTTTGTCTCTTCTCCAAAATATCAAAAATCCACAGAACAGATGGGCTTTGGAGAATTAATGGATGATACTTACGATAATCCAAATAACAAGAATAAAAAATATGATGTCAATAAGTAGAAGGACATAGCAGGATAAGGATGATTACATAAAATCTTTATTCGGCTATGTTTTTTTATTCTAAGGTATACAATAAATGAGCAGCACATAGGTTATGTCAAAATAATAACAATAAATTATAAAAGTATATAATAACGAAAAAAAAAGAAAAAAAATTTAGCTGTGTAAACGTTATAGTGGAGCCGTTGGAATGAGATATTGGTACATTGACAGTAGTGTTAATAAAATAACTATTGTAGAAAATTTCAAACAATTATGATAATATTGAGACAATAAGAATTGGTCATACCAATATCAAGTATTGGCATGACCAATATGGCGAAGGAGGAAGTGCTAAATGAACCAATATTTACTTTTCTTTATAGCTCTTATACCTATAGTTTGGCTAATGATATCTTTAGGTGCGTTAAAAATGCCAGGGTATAAGACAACCCCTATAACATTGGTTTTAACAATGGTTCTTGCAGTTATTGTTTGGAAAATGTCCCCGGTAGCTGTAACTACAGCTTTACTTGAAGGGATAGCAATGGCAGTATGGCCAATAGTCCTTGTAATAATAGCTGCAGTATTTACTTACAATCTGTCCCTGCACACAGGAAGTATGGATGTAATAAAAAAAATGATGACGAGTATTACAA
>JAEZDX010000281.1 GCA_023417975.1 Bacillota bacterium | reverse complement strand
GTATGTTACTCTGTTCAACTTATGGAACCATATATGAAAATAATAAGCTAAAACTTACACATAATTGTTAAGGATGAAGGCAATTTAAATAAATGTGAAACGACGAAACCTATGTGAAAGTGAAGGTGAAATATTTGAGCGCAATAAATGCATTAAAGCCCACGGTTGAAGTATTGTATGCAGATGAACTGGCAGTCTTGGAAGAGAGTGACAGCGGTCCTAAGCCACAAAACTGGAGGCTGTCTCCAAAGGCTGTTAGAACCTTTATTTTAGGCAGCAGCAAAGCAATGAATTATAAGGATAAAAAGATTACTATATCTAAGAAGTTCTATGGTGATGATGCTCTTATTGAAAGATGTATTATAACTTTGGCAGGAAACAGGGGGCTTATGCTTGTTGGAGAGCCCGGTACTGCTAAAACGATGCTGAGCGAGCTGCTTTCTGCGGCTATATGTGGCTGCAGTACAAATACTATACAGGGCACAGCCGGTACTACTGAAGACATGGTAAAGTATACATGGAATTATGCAATGCTTTTGGCGAGAGGACCAGTGCAAGAAGCACTGGTACCTTCACCTTTATACATAGGAATGAAAAATGGATCTATAGTAAGATTTGAAGAAATAACTAGGTGTCCGGCCGAAATACAGGACAGTCTCATAAGTGTACTTAGTGATAAAGTTTTGAATATACCGGAGTTTGGCGGAGAAGGGCTTATTTTTGCAGTGCCAGGTTTTAATGTCATAGCTACTGCAAACACTAGAGATCGTGGTGTAAATGAAATGAGCAGTGCCTTAAAAAGAAGATTCAACTTTGAGACTGTGTTTCCAATAAGTGATGTAACTTTGGAAGCCAAAATCATCGAAAATGAAGTGGAAAAGCTTATAAAAAATTCAAATATAGCTATGGAAGTAGATAGAGATGCGGCAGAAATTTTAGCAACTACCTTCCATGAATTGCGGGAGGGTATATCCGCTGAGGGAAATAGAATAGATAAACCTTCCGCTGTTATGAGTACAGCAGAAGCGGTATCCGTGTATTATCAAACCATTATGAGCAGCTACTATTATGGAAATTCAAAAATTGATATGAATACTATGGTTCAAAATATATTAGGTTCAGTTTTAAAAGAAAGTCGTGAGGATTTAGATAAGCTTAAAAGTTATTTTAATATAATAGTAAAAACTAGGAGTGCCACTATGGGTGGGCATTGGAAGCCTTTTTATGAAGCTAAAAGGTGGATTAAATAAGTATGGAACTAGTTATGAATAAAGATATAAACAAAGATGATATTGACAATAAAATAAAGTCTTATATAAAAAAAGCCTATGATTTATATTCAAAAACTATATTTTTCCCAGTAAGGCATCATAGTCCTGCCTGCAGTTTTCATCTTAAAAAAGTTATAGAAGACTATAATCCTGAAATAATACTCATTGAAGGGCCTTCAGACGCAAATAAGGTTATAGGATACATTGCCCATGAAGAAACAAAAGCTCCTGTATGCATCTATTATAGTTATTTTGACAAAAGTGAACTTGTTGATGAAAGAAAAGAGAAGTACAGGTGTTATTATCCCTTCCTTGACTTTTCTCCTGAGCTTGTGGCCTTGAGAGAAGCAGAGAGAAAGAATATAGCAAGTGAGTTTATGGACTTATCTTACGCTGAAATACTTATAAACAGCAAAAAGCATAGAGCTACGGAGAGGACTCAGGAGAAAAATACTTACAGTGATGATTACCTTATGAAGGAGAGCAGCTTTATTAAAGCACTTTGCGAAAAGGTAGGCTGCAGACATTATAATGAACTTTGGGAAAAGTTGTTTGAAATAGATGGCCTAAAAATAAGCACAGAAAAGTTTATCGAGAATATGATTGTTTCTTGTTATCTTTCAAGAGTTGGTTACAGTGAAGAAATGCTTAAGGAAGATGGCTGTGAAGCTAGAGAAACCTTTATGACCATGAAAATACGGGAGGCTTGCAGGAAATATGATAAAGTGCTTATAGTCAGCGGTGGGTTTCATACCTCTGCACTTATTGATGGACTCCACAGTGAAAAGGAATTGGCTTTGCATAATATACCTAAAGCTAATGAAGGCGTATATGCCATGTCATATTCCTTTGAAGAGAGTGATCAACTAAATGGATATGCCAGCGGAATGCCGTATCCTGCTTTTTATCAGGAGGTCTGGGACAATATTGAGAGGAATAAGGATAATGCCTATGAAAAATCAGTGCTTGAATTTATCGTTAAATGCGGAAAGCTTATACGAAAAAAGCATGGCAGCCTTTCTACTGCAGATGAAATAGAAGCATTTAGTTTGGCTAAGGGGCTGAGAGCCTTAAGAGATAAGGCTCAGTGTGGGGTTTATGAACTTCAAGATGGAATAACCTCAGCCTTTGTAAAAGGAGAGATAGATGCGGAGGCGCAGTTGTTCTTAAAAAACTTAAAAGAAATTCTAACAGGAAATAGAATAGGTAAGCTTTGTGCTATTGCAGAAGTCCCACCTATAGTGCAGGATTTTAAAGAATTATGCAGACAATTTAATATAAAAACTACCACTTTAGAAAATGAAGCAGTATTACATATTTATAAAAACAATAAGCATAGAGAACAGAGTAAATTTTTTCATAGGATGAAATTCTTAGATACCGATTTTTGTAGAATGGAAAGAGGGCCGGATTTCATAAAGAGAGAAAATACCAATTTAATAAGAGAAGTTTGGAAATATAAATGGACTACTAGGCTGGAAAGTAAGCTTATAGAGCTGTCTGTTCAAGGAGGAACTTTGAAGGAGGCTGTCAGTTCAATTCTTATGAAAAAAATTTCAGGCGTTGAGAATTCCTCTGGAGAAGCTTCCTTGCTTCTTATTGAAGCTGCTCTTATGGGGCTTGAAACTAGTTTCATTAGTATATTGCCATCATTTTCAGAAATATTAAATATGGATGCAGACTTTTCTTCAGTAGCAGCTTGCTGCTATAATATGAATTTTTTATGTGATGCTGAAGAACTATTAAACTTTAACGTACATAAAAGTCTAGAAGAATTTCTTATTAATTCCTATAATAAAGCTGTTGCTCAGATACCAAGCTTAGGCTCTGTAGAATATGAGGACGAAAATAATATCATTTCTAAATTAAAAGACATTTATCAGATTTTCCATAAAAACTTTGAACAAGAAATTCTTATAGAGGCTCTTTCAACGCTTATTCATAAAAAGGATTGTAATAGCGCTGTTGAAGGTGCTGCTTTAGGTATACTATATGGATTAAATTATTTAGATTCAGAGGCCATTACAATAAAAACCTGCCAGTATCTCAATGGAACAGGTGAAAAGCTTATGAGGTCTGCCAGTTTTTTGAAAGGTTTGTTTTATACAGCAAAGGACTTGCTTCTTGTGGAAGGTGATTTGGTTAAGGGAATAGACAAATTTATGGGGAGTATTGATGAAGAGAGCTTTATGAGGCTTCTCCCTGATTTAAGGTTGAGCTTTACATTTTTTAGCCCTGTGGAAATAGATAGCATTGCAAAGCTGGTGGCATTTTCTTATAGCTCTATGGAGGAGCTGCTTTTAGAGAGAGAGGCTTATAAGGAAGAGGAAATTAAGCTTGCAGTAGCTTTAGATGCTTATGCCTTAGAGCTTTTAGAGAAATGGGAGGTTTATAAAAGAAAGGATAAGTTATGAAGGATGATTTAATTGCCTTAAATAGATGGAGATTGGTGCTTGGTAAGTATGCAGACGAAAATATAGGTTTCTCTGAAAACAGCGGAAACTATTCAGAGCTAAGTGAACTCCTTGAGTACTTATACGATAGAGCTTACGATGAGGAAAGAGGGGTGAGAAGCGGCAATCCTAAAGGGGGTAGAGAGCAATCAAAACTTACTGTGCCCTCTTGGCTTACGAAGGTCAGAACCTTATTTCCTAAAGAAACCGTTGAAATTTTAGAAAAGCATGCTCTGGAAAAGTATAATATGAAAGAACTTTTAACAGATAATAAGGTGCTAGAAGCAATGGAACCAAATGCTGAACTTTTGAAAAATATATTACAGATGAAGCATTTAATGAAGGGAGAAGTATTAGAAGCTGCTAGGAAAATAGTTAAAAAGGTAGCAGATGAAATTACTAAAAGTCTGGAAAGTGAAGTGAAGCTTACTATAATGGGTAAGGCTGACAGAAGTAAAAGTGGAGCTGTTAAATCTGCCAGAAATATCGACTTTAAAAAGACTATAAGAGCAAATTTAAAAAACTATGACAAAGAAAATGAAAGAATTATTATGAGCAAGATTTATTTTTACGGTAGAGTAAGAAAATACAATACATGGAATGTAATAGTAGCCGTTGATGAAAGTGGAAGTATGCTTCCTTCAGTTATTCATAGTGCCATTATGGCAGGAATATTTTCAAAGCTTCCTTTACTGAAAACCAATCTTGTAATATTTGATACTGAGGTTGTGGACCTCACTGCATATGTAGATGATGTTGTACAAACCCTTATGAGTGTTCAATTGGGTGGGGGGACTAATATAGGTAAGGCTTTAAGCTACTGCGAAGGCTTAATTGAAAATCCTCATAAAACTATTGTAGTAATGGTTACGGATCTTTATGAAGGATCTAATTATAAAATAATGTATTCAAGAGCAAAGGCAATTATTGAAACTGGAGCTAAACTTATTATTCTTACAGCGCTGGATAATAAAGCAAAGGCTTCTTATGATAAGAGTGCTGCAAGTAGCATGGCAGCACTTGGAACAGAGGTTGCAGCAATGACCCCAGGAGGTTTAGCAAAATGGATAGCAAAAGTAATTTCTTAAATAAATTAAAGTCTTATATTTCTTCCATCAATGAGGAGTATCTTATTGGAGTTACGAATAAAGGTGTTTTTAATAGGGCTTTAAAGGATTTAAATTCAGGTGCAGCTGTAAAGCTTACAATTGAAGAGGATTTTATCAAATGTGAATTGCCAGATGGAAATACCTGCAGCATTAATGAGAATATACAAGACTTTAAGTGTAGCTGTCCTTCAAGAAGTATATGTAAACATACTATAATGAGTTACATATATGTTAAGCAGAATCTTCAGGATATTTTTGATACAGCTTCAAAGGAAGAAGGTTCTATTGATGAAGAAAGTGAGATTATTCAAGATTTTTCGGAGCTTTTAAATATAGATATTAAGAGTATAAAAAGTAGTTTAGGTGATAAAGAATTTGGTAATATTGCTAAAAGAATGGAATTTGGATTAAAGGTTATTATTAAAGAAGAGTCTTTACTTCAAGTAGAGTTTGAAGGAGAAGATACTATAGTAAAGTTTATTCCAGGGCAAGTTCCGAAGGATAAAAGCAGTATACCGGTTAAAGACAGCCTAATAGTAAGTAATTCTATTTGCAGTTGTAAAAGTAAAGAATTATGCAAGCATAAAGCAGAAGCAATTATACAATATGATATATATAAGGATGCCATAGATAAGCGTGAAGTTATTTCCTTAATAAAGAAGGACAGAAACATTAGTAAGGAGAGATTGGAAAATTGCATAAAAGAAGTTAGAAAAGTTATTGGTGAAATATATAGTGCAGGTTTAGCAAGAATTCCTGAAAGCTTTGTAGACAAATTAGAGCGCACTTGTGTTATTTGCCATAATAATGATGTTCCAAGCTTGGAAAAAAAGATAAAAGCGCTTCAGGGAAAGTTAAAATTATACAGCTCTAGAAATGCAGCGTTTTCAGTGGAAAGCTTTAGACAGCTTCTTCAAAATACATATATTTTAACTGTTGCCATGGAAAATTGTAAAGATGATAAAAGCTTACAACACTTAGTCGGAGAACATAAAACCTCTTATTATGATATTCCGCCTATAGAGCTCACTGGAATTGGGGCAAGCAGTTGGTCAACGGAATCGGGCTATGAGGGAACAACTGTATATTTTATAGCAGAAGGCTTTAATAAGTGGTTTACTTATACAGCTTCAATGCCGGTAGAGAATAAAAATAAGCAAGATGAAAGCTGTCCTTGGGGAATAAATATGGACTTAAGCAGGTTGAGTACTTCTAAAATAAGCTTAATTAATGGAAAAGTAAATGGTGAATATAGATTATCCTCCAGTGAAAGCAGCAAGGGAGAAGTTTTAGGAAGTACCAATCTTTCAGAAAAATATATACAGGATAAGAGCATTAATGCTTGGAAGGAAGTATTTTTAAAGCTTTCGGATGGTTATAAGTTTGGCTTTAGTGAGAGTGAAGAAAATGATAACCTATTCCTTTTAAGGGTTCATAGTTTTGGACATAGTAACTTTGAAGTTATACATCAAAGCTTTACCATGGATCTTTATGATGTAAATGGTGAGAGCATGACTATTCGAATTAAATATACTAAACACAATAAGAAGCTAATTGATAGCTTAGAGAACATGGAAAGATTAAACACCTTCCCTTACATGCTTTTAGCGAAGGTGTATGCAGGAGAGAAAAAACTAATTGCAATGCCAATAACAGCCTATTATGAAAATGATAAGATTGTAAATCTTACAATGTAAATATTAAGACTTATATATTGAGTAAAGGAAGAGATTTTTTGATATGCTATGATAATATAACTATTACATTGGAAGCTATGGAAATCATTTTGGATGACATTTTATTAAGCGGGATAAATGTGATTGGAGAAGGAACCATTAAGGAAATAGAGAAACTAACTATAAAATGTAGGGATATAGGACTAAAAGAAGGTTCAGAGATGCTTTTAAAGCTCGGCGGCTCTTTACATAAAAAAAGGCACACCATAAATTTTGACAGCGATGAAATTATAAAAGATCTTTTAGTGCTTGGAACATATGTAAGTGCTATTAAGGATAAGATTAAAAGCTTAAGTATTGGACAGTAGAAGGAAAAATCCAGAGAATTGTCTCCGACTGAAGATAGAGGATAATTTTGATAATTTTATGCACCATTATATAGCAATCAATTTAAACCCCGTTTAAATTCGTAATTTATAATATCTATACGAGGGTTTCATTACGAAAACTTAACTTACGCATGCACGAAAATCCTGAATCTTTAACTGAAAAATTAAGGAGGATTGTCTATGAACAAGATTATGGTAGTAGATGATGATGCAAATATACGTGAACTGATTCGGTTAATCTTGAAAAAAGAAGGGTTTGAAGTGCTGGAGGCGGGCGATGGAATTGATGCGCTGGAAAAGCTGGAGAAGAACAAGATAGATTTAGTCGTATTGGATATTATGATGCCCAATATGGATGGCTGGGAATTTTGCACAAGGATTAGAACTTTCTGTGACCTTCCCGTACTTATGCTGACAGCTAAAGGAGAAACAAGTCAGAAGCTGAAAGGCTTTAAGCTTGGAGCGGATGACTACCTTACAAAGCCTTTTGAACATGAGGAACTTACCGCAAGGGTAAAAGCACTTCTGAAGCGATGCAACATAGAAGCCTCAAAAATTATTGAAGTTGGAAATATAGTAATTGATCGGAATCAATATATGGTGAGGACAGATACAGAAGAAATCACACTTCCTCTAAAAGAATTTGAATTGCTGTATATGCTTGCAAGTTCTCCGGGAAAGACATTTTCAAGGGATAATCTCATTGAAGATATTTGGGGGTACGATTTTGATGGAAATGAGCGCACACTTGATGTTCATATAGGACGGCTCAGAGACAAATTTCTACAGGAGCTCTACGGCTTTAAAGTTACTACTATAAGAGGTGTGGGCTACAGGCTGGAGGTTTTGAAATGAAGCATGGACATAATCATAGACATAAGTATATGTATATATATATTGTTTTAACGCTGCTTCTTTTTCTATGCTTCATGTTTGCTGCTTACATAAAAGAGGCTCTATATGGAAACAGAATCACGTTTATAAAGGTGGTAGTTCAAGCGGTTACCTCTTTGGCAGGCATTGCTATTTTGGCTTTGGTAATTGCACTCTTGGAAATGCTTTATCATATGGGTAATAACCGTATAAAAAGAGCCCATGAGCATTCTCCTCATGCATTTATGAATGCAATAGAGGAAGTGTTAGATAGAATTTCAAAAGGTGATTTTGAGATTCGTCTGGACAAAAGAAAATATGTATATGCGGAGCATTTTACAGAATTTGTAGATATGATAAATGATATGGCTCAGAAATTAGGGGAATTGGAAATCATGCGGCAGGATTTTGTAT
>JAEZDX010000185.1 GCA_023417975.1 Bacillota bacterium | reverse complement strand
CCCATACCAATGAATATTACAGCACACGCCACTCTGAATAATATCATAGCAAAGGTATTAAAGTATAATCTGAGGAAATCATTTTGCTGAATTACAGCTGTAAAATTTTCAATTCTCCATTTCGAAGGAAAAATGACAAATGGATTCATAGAAGTCGCTTCCGTCACCGATTTAAAAGATGTGAGCACCATCCAGAGAAACGGTAAAATCATTATGCATGCTCCCAGTATTAATACAATATGAATAATTATTTTAGTAGACTTTTTGCTAGTCTCCATCTGACACTACCCCCTACATATAGTTAACCCATTTTTTCTGCATTTTTGTTTGTATTATAGTTATAATCATGATAATCATAAGTAACAACATTACTATTGCCGACCCATAGCCTTTATTTGAATATTTAAAAGAATTGTTATAAAATAAGTAAACTAATGATACTGCTTTGTTATATGCTGGATTAGCCACGTCAATCATCATGTAAATTACATCAAATACTTGCATTGCTTGGATAACAGAAGTCACTATTACAAAAAACATAGTAGGTGATAGTAACGGCAGTGTAATTGTAAAGAACTGCGCTATCGGACTTGCTCCATCAATAGTAGAGGCTTCATAAAAGTCTTTTGGAATCTCTTGTAATCCGGCAAGTATAAGTACCAAATTATAACCGATTGCACTCCAAATACCTATTATAGCAACTGATATTAGTGCTATCTTTGGATTAGTCGTCCATTCCACTGCTCCTAAACCGATTTTTTTAAAGGCAAAGTTTAATAACCCGAACTGGTTATTGTACAGCCACTTCCATACCATTGTTATAGCAGCTGGAGCCGCAACTACAGGAATAAAGTAAATAGTTCGATATACAGTTCTTCCTCTTAATTTACCATTCAATAAAACTGCTGCAATTAATGCAAATATGATGGTAAAGGGAACAACAATGATTGTATATTTAAAGGTGTTTAGAACTGCTCCCCAAACCTGAGCATCATGAATCAGCTTCTTATAATTATCAAAACCTACAAATATGTTGCCACGTCCGAAATCACCACTTTTGAAAAAACTCAAATATATTGTTTGAAAAATTGGTATTATATTAAGAATAATGAGGCCAATAGTGGTTGGCGCAATAAAAAACCATGCCCAATACCATTCATTTCTCTCTCGTTTTGTAGCTTTCATTTTCATTCTCATTTTAGTACCAGCCTTCACTAAATCCGAATTATCCACAACAATCATCCCTGCCTCTCGCTAATTTCTTCTTGCTATATAGAAGTTATGATAATAGTTCCCGATTAAGGTATAATTTTCCTTGTTGTTAAAGAAATTTTAATTATAAAATTACGGCAACCTTTTGTGGTTGCCGCAGTTTTACTATATGAAAGTCCTACTTTTCCTGTGCTAGGCTTTCATTCATTACATTAGCTGCGTCCTTGCAAGCCTGCTCTACAGTCTTTTCACCTGTGAAAGCACCTTTTAACGCTTCATATGCTTTATCTTCCCAAACACCGGTTGTATTTGAATATGGTCTGATCTGAGCATATTTAACCATATCTATGAACACTTTTATATTGAAGGTTTTATTGGAGTTAACCCATGCATCTGCCGCTCCATCATAAGCTGATATAGCTACTCCAAGTTCTGCCTGTTTAGTCTGTCCTTCTTTTGAGCTTAAATATTCCACCCATTTCCAGGCTTCCTCAGGATGCTTTGTATTTTTAGCTATTGCGTTACCAAGTCCGTTAAATATAGATGCTTTCCCACCGTTGTCTGAAGCCGGAAGAACTGCTACATCAAAATTCTTAGCCATATATTCGTTTGAAGTAAACCCTGACAAATTCCATGATCCGAAGAAACCCATAGCACATTTTCCGCTCTGCATATCGGTAGCACGCTCCGCATCACCAAATTCCTTAGGTGAAAGCCCGTCTTTTACAAGTCCTACATAGAATTTCATAGCTTCGATAGTCTTTGGATCATCATAACCTGATTTCTTATCAGCTGTTATAATCTTTCCGCCATTTTGATATACAAAATTATAGTAGCCTTCTTGATTGTGAAGCGGTGCCAAAATTCCATACTGAGAACCGTCGGCTTTTGTTAGCTTCTTAGCTGCATCATATAAGTCCTTCCATGTCCACTTATCCGTCGGATAGGCAACGCCTGCTGCATCAAACATTTTCTTGTTGTACCAAAGGCCTATAGTATCATAATCCTTTGGTATTGCAAATTGATTTCCCTTGAAGTTATAAATATCGGTCAAGCCTTTAGGAAATTTATCCATCTCAATCTTTTTACTGTTTTTTATTTTGTCGTTTAAATTAAGCAGCATATCATTTGATGCATACTTGTAAATATTATTTGAATGCATCCAGAAAGTATCAGGGAGTGATCCCCCGGTAGCACCCGCTTCCAAAGCAGTCCAATAATCAGCCCAACCCGTCACGGTTATATTGATCTTGATTCCCGGATTAGCTGCCTCAAATTCATCTGCCATCTTTCTCAGTCCTTTTTGCTGATTGGAGTCCCAAATAGCATAAGTAATTGTTACATCCTCTTTCTTTCCCGAATCCGTTCCTGAAGTAGAGCTATCTGCCTTATTTCCGCATCCGGCAAACATTCCTATTGTGAGCATTAATCCCAGTGCTAAAGCCAACGCCTTCCTTTTCATACTA
>JAEZDX010000164.1 GCA_023417975.1 Bacillota bacterium | reverse complement strand
ATATAAGGGTGCTGAATATTTATCGGAAATTTATGATGCTAACGGGAAATTAAAAGAAGAGATCATAGGCTTTGTAAATCCAATAAGCGGACTATATCCTATTGATTTTGAAAGAGACGGCATCTATGAATTGGAAGCAGTGCAAAAAATAGCAGGAAGGTACAATGCGGATGCCATCGGATATGTTCAAACCTCCCTAAAATGGGATGGAAAAAGCTTCAACCCTATAGGGCAAACTGTGTCTATTTTCGGGAAAGAAATTTAAGTCTTTTTAACTTTTTAAAGATATTTCTACTTCATTTATGTTGGCAACTTCACTTACAAGGGACTTTATTAACTGTATTAAAGCTTTTTGTGTTCATTAGAAGTCTCCCTTTCAAAATAACTTTAGTTATTCATATTCAAAAGAGAGCCTGATTATAGCTTTAATATAAAATTGTCACGTTAACTTGTAGCCAATAAAATTAATAGGGAGCATACATAAATTCCTGTGCATCGAATTTATGTATGCTCCCTATTTTAAATTCATTTGATCAAATTCAAGTATAAATCCAAGGTCTTGTTTAACTCCTCCGTTACAAGTTCTATAAAATCTTCGTATTCTTTAGTAACATGAGCTTTATCTAAAGCAGTGTAATATTTTATTCTGTTTTCATTCCTAATAACTATAGGAGGATAGCCGTTCTTCATTAATTCCAGATTTAGCAGCAATCTTGATGTTCTGCCGTTTCCATCTATGAACGGATGAATGCCGACAAAAATGATATGCAACAAGGCAGCTCTTTCCACCGGATGAAGTGATCTGGCATCATTATCGTACCACCTTATTAATTCTTCCATTTCATCTTTTATTAAAAACGGCTCCGGAGGTATATGTTTCGCGCCTGCTATAATCACTTGCTGGTCTCTATATGCACCTGCATAACTATCATTTATTCCTTTGAGCACAAGTCTATGGATATTCTTTATTTGCCATTCCGTTAATGGTTCATTATTAGTAACAATATCTTCTACATATAGGATGGCATCTCGATGGTTTATAACCTCTAAATGCTCTCTCAATGTTTTCCCGCCAACTGTAATTCCTTCCAATACAACCTTAGTTTCAATTAAGGTCAATGTATTTCCCTCAATTGCATTAGAGTTATATGTCCATTCCAAAAGCAATTGCTCTCTTATACTTTTTACAGTATGTTCCGGTAAGGGTCTTTTACTATCCAATAATAGTTTTTTTCTATCGATTTCTCCGAACATGAAAACCTCTCCCTCATCTATTCCTAAAGGAATATTCAAAATGGCAATTTGAACATACAAGCATCAAATCATTAATAAAGATTTGCATATATTTATTGTACCTTATCGCACTCATAACCTCAACAATAGATTAATCTATATGGTTGTTTATCTCCTTTTAATATAATATGATGAATATTCTGTGCCGTCATGACCAATCAGCTTTTTATCAGCAGGCAAGAAACCTAATTCATTCAAAGCCTTTATTCTTTCGCTTGCAATGGGAACTGCCTTTGTCGCTATGATGTTACATTCAAACAATGTATAAGTCTTATCTATAATTAGCTCTAGAATATTTACTATATTGTCTTTTGTCTCATAATCACTTCTCAAATCTAAACGGAGAAGCCCGCAATTATTAAAATAATCTTTGGAATCTCTATGAAATAATTCTATTGTTCCAATTACAGCATTATGTTTTTTATCTATAATAGACCACCTTACAAAACCTTTTCGGTCATACTCGAATTTCCAATAATCAAGCGCCTGCTCCATTCTTTCACGTGTAGTATAATAAAAGTCATCTCCGCCGCAATTATCACTATTAAATAAAGGAACTGATTTTTTATCAGAATATACCTTTAACAAGTCATCACAATCGCCTATAGAAATAAATCTTAACTTGAATAGCTTACTCTCAAATTCCGGGCAATTTACATATACATTATCCATATTTATTCTCCTCCTTTTTAATTCCTGTTTATATTTTACTTACTAATCGTTACATTAAAATCCCCCTCTATAATATACTCAAGTTATATTATAAAAGGGGATATATGACAACTGTATGGTGTATATCATTTATGCGTATCAATATTTTTTGTGATTTCAAAAGGTTCCTTTAAAAATTCTCTATATTAACACTATTCTTTAACATAGATTTGGTGTACCAATTAAGCATTTTATTCCTCATCATCACTTCCGTAATAATCATAGTAACAATCTGCCAATTCCTCTTCAAATCCCCATCCAATCCCTTGTCCGTCTTCCATTATTTTATAGGCACGCTTCTTAAACTTTTCCTGCAATTTGTTATCAAATATGTACTCGAGGGCACTGTAATACCCCTTTGCAATGTTAATATAAAACTGCTCATCAATATCCCCGAAATTATTAGTAAATTCTACTCCTTCTTCTGCATAATGCAACATCAAATCTGCAACCAATTCTGTGTTCTCGCACACCTTATTAAAATCTCTTATTGCATCCCGACAATTCTTGTATTTTAAGCTAAGTCTATTTCCAACAGGTAAAAATTCTTTTGATATTATTTTCTTATATTTCTTTTGCAACTCAAGCTGCGAATCAGGATTAAGTTTTGCACTATAAAGCTCTTTAACTTCCGGGAATATCTTAAAAAGATTAATGATTTCTTCTTCAAGTTCTTTTGAGTTCCTATTTTTCAGATATTTTTTGAGTTCATTTACTCCAACATTCTTCATTGCCAATCACCTTCATCTTTTCAAACTTCTATTAATCATAAAGATTCAACACTCCGACATGCCTTCGTTAACAGCCTCAGGAACCTTACCAAATTCATCCAACAATCTTTTTGTACGACAGCTTTGCATATCGAATCCTCCCAATGATCACTATCAACATTATTTATTATCCTTATTATTTTTATTCTACTATATAGAACGAAAAAGTCTTTTACATTCTGCCTTCGCAAAAATCCTTATTTCAAAAGTGTTTCTGAAACGAAAGAAAAAGAGGTAGCAAATGACTAGAAATCACTTGTTACCTTGAAGTTTGTTTGCATATATTATAAATATATACTATTGAAGCAACTGTTTACCAGTACCGTCAGTTTTAATTCTATAATAATGGTCAGAGCGATAGTACACCCAATCACCAAACACATTTATTGATGATACTAGGTTAAAAGAAAGATCGGAATCAAGGACAGTAGTGGATGAACCATCCAATTTTATCTTGTATAAAGCATAATTTTTATATAGATATACCGAATCTCCACTTATATTAAAAACTGCCCATGATTCGGGAATAGCATCAATACCGGTAGCCTGCTTTTGCGTTCCATCCGGCTTCATTTTATAGATTTGATTATTTGGTGTATAATATACCCACCCATCTGAAATATTTATATATGCTGCATACTCTGATGACATTTGACTTTTTCCTGTACCATCGGTCGTTATCCTGTAAAATGTACCTCTGTCAGAATTATTTATATAGTAAATCCATCCATCGGAAACAACAAAATTATTTACTGTGTCATCGGAAATCTTTGTCCTATCCAATCCACTGGTTCTTATTTTATATAGTTTGGAATTGTCTGAAAGATTTACATAGTAAATCCAATCTCCCACCACTCTTATATATAAAGCTTCATCATTGCAAACCTTTTTTAATCCTGTACCATCAATATTAATTTTATAGATATAGTTTGAAGAGTAGTATATCCAATTTCCTATAAAATTCAAATCAGTGAACCAGTTTTGTGTAATTTGCGTAATTTGTGTTTTGCTTGATCCATCAATTTTCATCTTATAATTATTAAAAATCACCCAGTCCCCGCTTTGAGCTACAAAAGCATTATTAGATAGATTGCCGGTGGTGTTACCCATAATTTCTTTATCTACAACATTGATATTGAGTATTACCTTTCTGTTATAACCGGAAACTGTACCCTGAAATGTTGTTACCCCCAATTTGCTTGTATCCACAGAATTCCCATTCCAGACTACGGGTATATCAATCCTTCTTCCATCAACAGTATTAGCGGAAATCTGGTGGGGAAGATTAAAGTTTTCTCCCGGCAACAAAGAAACATTAATATCGTCAATTGATTTTATTGTCAGATCAGTACCAAACATTTCTCGTCCTGATCCATCACTTTTTATTCTATAGGTCAGCTTATCCGTATAATTTTGATAATAAATCCAACCATCATTTATAAGGATTTGCAGGTTTCCCCCACCCATGTATCTGTCCTCAAGCTTATCATTTGTAAGCAGCCTATTATCAGTTCCATCAAGTTTGATAGTATATAATTGTGCTTCATCAGTATAAGCTCTGGTGGTGTAATATAATCGGTCATCCATGATATTGAAATTATCGTAAATGCCAAACTTAATGATATCAGTTATATAGTTTCCGTCTAAGTCTAAAACGCTAGCTCTATTGTCACAATATATCTTATCCTTATACACTATCAAACTATATACGGTGTTAAGATATAGTTTTGCATCATTTGTACCATCCATTGATATTTTGTAAATTGTATAGTTATCCTTACAATCAATATAATAAATCCAGTTACCATTAATATTGATGTGACTGGAATAACTTCTTACCAGAACTGTCTTATCGGTTCCATCAGTCTTCACTTTGTATAGATAGTTATTATCTGAACTATTAATATAGAAGATCCAATCACCAAGTACGGATACTTCCTGAACGGAATCACTGGTTATAACAGTTCTTTCGTTACCGCTTGTACTTATTTTATATATTCTATTGTCAGTAGTATTTTGATAATAGATATAATTGCCAACTACATTGATATATGCAGGCTTATCATCACAAAGTTTAGTCTTGGCTGTTCCATCACTTTTTATCTTATATAAATTGCCATCTATATCATCTGCAAAGTATATCCAATCGTTTTTCTTAGAAATCTTACCTCCATTTACATTATTACCGTTGGTGCTTCCTCTCTCAACAACATTCACTGTCATGTTAACAACATTATTTAAACCAGGAACATAGCCTTTATAAGTATATGTTCCAATTCTACCGGTATCAATTGAATCGGTGTTCCAAAATACGGGAATTAAAAGTGTTGAACCATCTGTCATAACAGCTGGCACTTTATCAGGAAAAGTAAAATTTTCACCAATTGCTACTATTTCATTGAGGCTTTCAATACTTTTAATAGTGGTACAGACGCCGAAATATTGAATATCAGTACCATCTAATTTTACACTTTCCAAATATCCGCCTTCATCATATAAAAATATTCTTCCGCCTGTAACATTTATGTCAGTGATTGTTATATCCAGAAGTCTTTGATCCATAGTCCCATCTGTCTTTAAGCGATGTAATGTACTGTTATCAGTGTCGTTTATATAATAGATCCAATCTCCTACCACGGATAACTCATAACAACTGCTATTATTTAGAAGTTGCTTACCACTTCCATCATAATTTAATCTATATATATGCTTATCATCATAGTTTATATAGTATAGATATTTATCCACTGCATTTATATAAGTTGATGCCTCATTATTTAATGTAATCATAGAAGTACCGTCTAAATTCATCCTTGTAATTTCTCCATAGTTTGAGAAATTACTATAGTATATATTTTGATTATAGAAGTTAGGATAAACAGACATATCTTGAGTTAATGCAACTCTGCCTGTGCCATCTGTGTTCAATGAATATAAATTGAGATTATCATCATAATTTAGATAATATAACTTTCCATTATAAATATTCAAATACCGAGCTGAATCATTAGAAATTCTAACTCTACCAGTACCATCTGTTTTAACTTTGTAAATTCTACTGTTATCAGCAAAGTTACAGTAATATATCCAACCATTGAGATTATTGATAAATAGAGGTAAATCATCATTTATTTTTATAACACCACTACCATCAATATTAGCCTTTGATAACCTTCCTTCATTAACTGGATTACTATAATATACGTAAGACCCATCAAAGGAAACAAAGCCCAAATTGTTTATATTGGAGTTATTATTTAGAGAACTAACACTAAGTGTAAGTGTTATAGTCTTGTTGTATCCTTGAATTGTTCCGGTATATGTATTAGTTCCTGCTTTACTCGTATCAGCTATGGATGAACTCCATTTCACAGGCAGCATAACATAGTTTTCATTGCCAAGCTGAGCCTTTATCATTGAGGGTAAAGTATATTTTTGTCCAACTTCAGCAAAGTCGGATATATTATGCACTGTTAAATTGGTTCCGATAAACTTTGATATAAGAGCCAAATCATAAAGATCAATGATGCCATCATTATTGAAGTCACAATAGCTTGGCCAATCTGTAGATGTATTTTTTGTATTATAATATTTTGCTGTTTGCGCTAAATCTTTTACATCAATAACCCAATCTTTATTTATATCCATATTTTTCATAAATATTGTTCCGCTCAAATCATCCGCCTTGACCTTTTCAATTGGACTAATAAGCAATAGGATGAGCAAGACCAACATGCTACTTAATAACCTTTTCATGTACACACTCCTTCATGTCTTTATACGTTATGAAATATTACTTTTAAAATACTATAATATACTAATAATACCCAAGATACCTATATTCGATATGTATATGCATTTACCTCTAATGAAACTAAAATACTATTAGTCATTTATCTGCATATATCGACATTTAATGACACTCCAAGTTTAATATTGAATATAAATAAATATTCTGCGCATTACGCTAAACATTTTTATTCTTTGCATTCACATTGACAGCATGCTGCTTCATCTGTTACCATATACTAGAAACAAATATTATTATGAATTATACGAGGAGGAGCAGCAATGAAAGCATCAAGAGTACCATATATGAATCAACTGAATATCTTTATTGTAGAAACCGTAAAACCCGGCTTTGATTTGTGTTTTCGTTATTGTAATCCTCTATTAACCATATAGGAATATAATATAATTTATTTACTTTGTTTATAAAGAGCAGCTGAATCTTAAAGGGTTTAGCTGCTCTTTTTACAAATGCGGAAATTTCCGCATCCATATTACTAATTGTAGGGAGTGTATTATCATGTAAAACTTAGCTTATATACAAAGCTTAAAGAAATAAATAAGAAGGTGAAAATTTATGTTAAATCAAATATTGAAATATCCAAGGACACCTCATATTGAAGGTTCCCGCTGCCAGCCAGGCGACGAGGATCTCAATAGTGTTCCTTTTAAGAATATAGCAAATAGATTCATAGTAGTGGAAGAAAAGGTAGATGGAGCTAACTGCGGAGTAAGCTTCAGTGATGAAGGCGAACTACTGCTTCAGAGCAGAGGCCATTATCTTACAGGTGGCGGAAGAGAAAAACATTTCAATCTCTTCAAAACCTGGGTCAATATTCACATGAATGAATTTTGGGACATTCTACAGAACCGCTATATCATGTATGGAGAATGGCTCTATGCCAAGCATACTGTGTTTTATAACAAACTGCCCCACTTTTTTATGGAATTCGACATATACGACAAATTGGAAAACAAGTTTCTAAGTACCGAGCTGCGCAGGAATATGCTTAAAGACTACCCTTTCATCACCTCGGTATTGGTACTCTATGAAGGTAAATTAAAAACTTTGAAGTCACTTACAGACTTTATCGACCAATCCCACTTTATATCGGAAGATCACGTGAGCAAACTCAAGGAAGTATGTAGGCAGCTCGATTTATCCGAAGAACAGGTATTGAAGGAGACCGATAACAGCAGTTTTATGGAAGGCTTATATATCAAAGTAGAAGAAGCTGGTGAGGTTAAAGAGCGCTATAAATATGTGCGTTCAAGCTTTTTGACTAATATACTGAATTCTGAAACCCACTGGCTGGACCGCCCTATAGTACCGAATGTGCTTAGAGATGGCGTAGATATATATCGCTTGGAGTAAAAGGAAGGTGATTTGCATGGAAAACTATAATAAAAAACCCCCCTTTCCTTTCTGCCCCAGTGAACCTGATTTTGAAATTCCATGGCAGGAGCTTTATGAGAATTACCCCTGGATAAGAGATATGGAGTCTACTCCCCAGAGTCCAAAGCATCATGCCGAAGGCAACGTATTTATTCATACAAAACTGGTCTGCAAGGCACTAACAGAATTAAAAGAGTGGAGGGACTTAGGAGAAACTGAAAGATTTATACTATTTTCCGCAGCGCTTCTTCATGACTCTGCAAAGCCACTCCGTACAAGGTTGGAGGATGGCGAAATTGTGTCACCGGGTCATGCTGTTAGAGGCGAACTTCTAGCGAGACAAATACTTTACATGCATCAAGGTTTTAGCCGTTCAGTTCCCTTTGAGACACGTGAAGCAATAGTAAAGTTGGTAAGATACCACGGTCTCCCCCTATTCTTCTTTGATAAAGTTAATCCATTAAAGACCATATTAGCAGCAAATCAAGCTGTGCCTATGAAATGGTTGGAGATACTTGCCGAGGCTGATGTATACGGCCGCCAGTGCAGTGATAAAGAGGATTTGTTAGAAAGAATATCCCTTTTCTCCGAATACTGCAGTGAAGAGAGTTGCTTAGAAGGTAAAAGAGCCTTCCCGGATAACTACAGTAGGTTCTTATACTTTCAAAAGGAAAATGGGAATCCGGATTATACAGCTTATAATGATACTAAATTTGAAGTAATCCTGATGTCCGGCCTCCCTGCTGCCGGGAAGGACGCTTGGATTAAAGAGAATGCTCCGGATTTACCGACTATATCACTGGATGCCATCAGAGAAGAACTTGAAATTAAGCCCGATGAGAGTCAAGGAATTGTTGTGCAGAAAGCTAAGAATAATGCACGGGAATATTTGAGAAAAGGCGAGTCTTTTGTATGGAATGCTACAAATATAACAAGGAGCATGCGAAGCCAGCTTATTAGTCTTTTTGCAAACTATGGAGCAAGAGTTAAGCTTGTCTATCTTGAAGTGCCTTATGAAGAAATTTTAAGGCGAAACAGTGAGAGATTCAGAAATGTACCCGAGAAGGTTATAGAAAGACTTATAGGAAAATTGGAAGTACCGGAAGATTTTGAAGCATGTGAAGTTATTAAGATTATTGGAAAGTAGGTAGCTTTTGAAACAATAAGCATAGATACTACCCTATTAGTGTTAGATATCTATGCTTACTTTTTTATGGTAGTGACCTGTACATGGATTTTATTCAGCTAAACTTCAATCAAACTATGCTTGTATTTCCTTCTCAAAAACAAAAGACTTAGCGCCGTTATCAAATATATTTTCTTTTAAAAATATAAAGCCACATTTTTTCGTATAAAAATGATGGTTTCTTGTTGAATAATCCGGTGTTTCAACCGTCCATTTTTTAGCATCAGCATATTTTTGCTCTATATCTTTCCATACAATAGTTCCGAGATTATACCCTCTGTAATTAGGGTCGAGGAATAACATTTCCAAACTATATTCATTATTCTTATTAATACCAACCGTATAAGCCCCTATTATTTTACCTTCATAAAGAACTTTAGAGCTTTCAAAGTTCTCATGATCATTGAGCCGCTTAATTAATCGACCGTCATTGTACCCCTTAGGTCCATCCTCTTTAATATTAGTGTGTATAGAAATGTCCTCATTAAAAGCATAGGTCATTATTTTCGTCAACACCTCGTAATCACTTGGATATATCTTTTGATATGAAACCTTATCGTTCATTTTGCTCTCCTAACTCATTAAAAAACTTAGCAATACCATTTATTCCGCTTATGGCATTAGTATCTTTAATTGCCGGATTGTTATTTGTATCATGACTATACACAAGCGGGAATATATCATATGAATTCATATGGTGCAGCAAAATACGTGCCGTTTCATATGGTCTATTTACGTTGCCATCGCCACCGCCAATGAGAATAACCGCACCTTTTTTAGGCTTTTTGATTGGAATCTCTTTACGAAAAAACTTTCCGCAAAAATAAGTTTGAAGCCTACTTGCAACATTTAATAACGCCCCTGTTAATTCTGAAAAATAAATAGGAGATGCAATTAAAATATTATCACATTCCTGTATATACTCATAAATTTCCTGCATTTCGTCATTAATACAGCAGCCTTCATTTTTCCAACAAAATCTACAATCAACACATGGGCTTATTTTGCAATTATATGTATTAACTATTCTATATTCACCCTTTAACTGATTAACCAGTTCACTTAGCAAACTAACAGTGTCTCCGGCTTTCCTCGGAGAACCATTGAATATTAATGTTTTCATAATATCCCCTCTTCTCGTCTACAAATTGAAATTTGCTTATTCCATATCATGCTTATAATCTCATTAACTCAATTTTTCTATCTTGCTCCATCTTTTCAAGCGCATAACGAAAGGACACACGCGGCATGATATGCTTGTACTTTACAAGATAATCATATACAAGTTGAGATTCTTTTGTAGACAAGACTTTTAGCATCCATCCGTATCCCTTACGAACAAGATCGTCTTTATCATTCATTAACAAATCTGAAATCACTATTGGATTAGTCTCATTGTATTTATTATGGTAAATTGATGGTATCAACACAACTGCAGCCGCACGCCGCATCCAAAATTCTTCACGTTTGGTCCAAGGAATAATCCTCTTAACGAGGCCGGTATTTTGCATGATAAGCTCGCCAAAAGCATGGGTGCAAAAGTCATCACAATCTCCCCACCCTCTCACAAACTTAATAAGCCAGCCTTCAAACAATGAAAATGTATTTTCGTCATACTGTTCCTTTACTCTATAAGCAAAATCAAAAGCTATAACCCCCATTGGCCAATTACGCTGTTCCAGAAGTGCTTCACATATAGTAAAAACGTTATCCTTTGATTTATCTTGTAAACTTCTATATAGCTTTGCTGATAGTTTACGAATATCTCCGGTTTTGATATGTTTTTCATTAGGTATGCTGTTCAGTTTTTCAATTTCAGCCTTTGCAGACTCAACAATATCATTCATCAAATTCGCCTTCCTCCGGAATGTAATCACCGGTAACTTCAATAATATTTCCATCAGGATCTGTTAATTGAAAGTAATAATATGGATTCACATTGCAAACATATTTAATCTTTGTTAGATTGTCAGTAATCTCAAGCTGCTTAACACGCTCATACTC
>JAEZDX010000129.1 GCA_023417975.1 Bacillota bacterium | reverse complement strand
GCTCCTATATTGGGCAGTACCATTCCGCTTAAAAATCTTCCGAATGTCTGTACCTTTTCTCTTACAGAACTTTTTCTTTTTGCGTTAGTATTTATCTGAAGACTTGACATGTGAATTTTCCCCCTCCACATTTTCATTTTCGTAATTATATTAATTTCTGCAGAAATATTTTTATTACGTTAATTTAATTATAGTGCCGTAAACATTTACATTCAATTCAAAGATATATTTATAAGTCCACATTGCCTATTGACAAAATTAAATATTGGTTAAACCATTATTTTGATTTGCTCATACAAAGAAAACCCCGATTACTCGAGGTCTTCTAACTATAAAAGTACCAGGTCTTAAACCATCTTAAAAAATGTTCGGCATAACTTTTATCTATAACCATACCGGATATAACCGGATAAAACATTATGAACAGTACTATTACTATTATCATATATACATAGATGTGATATCTGTATTTCTTGTTTTTCTCATAAAAGTATGCAAAAACATAAACAATACTGAGCATTATGAAAGGTACGGATGCGAAATAGTGATATATAAATGTAAGTCTTGTAATAAGTACCCACGGCAAGTATTGTGATAATCCTCCTATTACTATAAAGAATGCAGTTTTATCCTTTTTTCTTATTCCTATAATCGGCACAGAAAGGAAGGCCACTGCTCCAACCCACCATATTGCCGGATTTCCCATGGCTACTATACTTGATATTTTCCCTGCCGGTAATGCAGCCTGGCCTCCGTAATACCAAATAGGTTTTACAATAATGGGCCATTGATACCACGGAGATTCAAAAGGATGGGTGGCAACCAATGTGCTGTGGTACTTATACATATACTCCTGATATTTAAATACATCTATAAGTCCATGCCCCGGTCCAGGAACAAGCATAAAAGGTATATATGACATTATATATATTGCAAAAGGTATCATAATGAAAAATATAACTGCTATACCTAAGGTTTTAATAGTATATGAACTGAACTTGCTTTTAATATTCATACATATTGCATAATCTTCAGTATGTGTTTCAAAGCTATTCGAGTTCAGTTCGTTACATGCTTGCTTATATAGCATATATCTGTCATATATTTCTTTGAAGAATATAATAGCAAGACCAACTGCAGAATAAAACGAAATCCATTTAGATGCAGCTCCCAACCCGAAAAAGATACCTGAAAGGGCCAGCGGAGTTATTGACTTACTAAAGCCTTTGTAATAAATATCCGCCTCGGTAAATCTATACATAAAGTAGTACATTAATAATATAAAAAATACCGGAAATACATCTACTGTAGCTATTCTAGTTTGGGTAAAGTGCATAAAATCAAAAGTCATTAAAAATGCTGCAAGAAATCCATATTTTGTGCTTTTGAATAATCTCTTTCCAAGCATATATATAGCCGGAATCATGGCAATACCAAAGAGTGTACCCATAACTCTCCAGCCGAAAGGATTCATACCGAAAATTAATACTCCTAACGATATAAATATCTTACCAAGGGGTGGATGTGTCCACTCATAAGGTTCAATCCTGTGCAGTGTCTCATATGCTGTCCTGGCATGATATATCTCATCAAATATCATACCTGTAAGATAAGATGGTTTACTTTCAACATATTTTTGCTCGTCAATAGCATTCACCGGTTTTCCGTTGTCCTCTGTTGATGTATACTCATCTGCGATTCCTTTTATCTCAAATGCCTTACTGCTATTTTTACCGAAAATTCCAACCTCATTCAGCATTCCTCCTGACTTAGTAACTTCAAATTTAACATACCTGGCACTTACCGTAAGATTCAAGCTGTTCCAATTATATATGTTGTTTTCAGTTAACATTTCATTACCGTACCAAGCAATCTTATCTGTAGAAAAACTAACACTATAGTTTCCTTCACCAAGTCCGATATAATAGCTGATGCTGCCGATATCCTTTGTATTTCCAAGGTCAATGCAGAAGTTTTCCCCTACTTCAGCGGGCTTCCAAAAGCTTTGAGGCACTTTTGTTGTTCCGAGATTTACAAATGCTATTACAGAATATATGATGGTAAGTGAGAACATTAAAATTAAATCTTTCTTTACCAGCTTTATTGGCTTTGCCTTTATATAATCCTTTGATTTACTTTTGAAAACTTCCATATTTTCTTTTTTCTCATAGCTTGAGCCTGACGAATCAATGGTATATTGAAAACCTATATAAATTGTCCATACAAATAGTATAATATTAGCCAAAGAAACAAGCATCATAACACCATTCGCCTTAGGAAGCTGGTAAATGCCTTTCTCAGCATATAGAAAAACATAAGCAACATTTATAAAGCTTGTAATACTGTATCCAAGAAACAATTTTATCGCTCTGTTATCTAAAGATAATATGTACCACAGCAGGCATAAAATCAATGCCGGAAATATATATCTTTCATGCATTTTTGTTGAGAACATAAATACAGCTGTGATAGTAAAGAAAGCTATATAAGAAAGAATCCACTTATGTTTTGATTTCAAGAAAACATATGCTCCAAACATAACTATAATTATTGTAAAAAGAATTCCCCAGGTACTATATTGCAGGAAAAGCAGCTTATTAGTGTCCAACTCCCAATTCCCGCCTATTAAAGAGAAGAAATTGAAAGCATTTAAAGATGCATATGGATATGAAGAAAGGGTCGTTCTATATTTATCTATAATCCAAAAAATATTTTGTCTTGTTGAGAAAGGCATGATTATTACAATAAACAATAAAAAGGAACTTACTGCCGATTTACCTAACAGCTTTATGTCTTTCTTCTTTATAAAAGCAAATATAAGTATTGGTGTAAATATTAAAGCTTGAGGTTTAATTAAAAAGGAAAGTGTAAAAATGAGAGAAGCTTCTAATAATCTATCCTTAATGACGAATAAAATCATTACAACAAGGAACATCGTGAAGAAGCCGTCTATTTGCCCCCATAATGCAGAATTGATAATAATTGCCGGATTCAATGCGTAAAAGCTGCACAATATTAGTGAAATCATCTTTCCCGCTCTTTCCCTGCAGCACTTATAAATAAGATAAGAGCACACAATATCTGCTGCTATAGCAGGCATTTTTATTAATAAAATCAAAGCATGAGAATTCCAGTCCATAGAAAACAACTTTTGAAGCCTACCTATAATATATAAAACATATATGTATCCCGGTGGATAATCTGAGAATACATTTGAAATATAAAAGTTTGATAAACCTTTAGTTGCTGCCAGATTTGCCCATGCCTTAAAGCAATTCATGTCTATTTCATGGCCTTTATTCCACATTCCTATGAGTACACGAAGTACTAAGCCAATTGACAGGATTAAGACAAGCAACAGCTTTTCCCTATTCTTATCTATAGATACATCTAATTTTTCTTCTCTATCCTTAAAAAGTAGATAAATAGCGATTAGCATTGCAAAGGAAAATAAGCCGACTGTAATTGAAAGACTCGAAGCTCCTGCAATTTCTGCATTAACTGTAGTCTTCGTTGCATCAAAAGTATTATTAAAAAAATTCACGACTTTAATATTACTTGGAACATCGTTAACTTCTTCAACAGAAAAATCATCAAATGAAGCTTTTCCTGTATTTAAGCTTCCATAGCCACCAATCCTTACAGCTACCTGCATCTTATTCTGATTTTCTCCTGTCTTGCCGTAAAGTTCAAGCCGTTTCCACTGCTCAGACGTACCGGCAATGTCCTCAGATGTATCTACTGTGCCAATTACTGAAATATTTGCACCTTTTGCATTTTCACTTATATCATAGGTTTTTACCCAACAAGCTATTAAATAAACCGTGTTAGGCTTTACATTTATACTTTGTACGAGCTTTGCATCGTCTTCGTCGTTATTTTCTATTGTAATATAATTATTCCCTGTATGAGTATTTTCGTGTTCCACATAAAAACCGGTTTTGCCATGCTTGCTCCATACATCAACAGACCAATCCTTTGGCAGATTTCCATCAATCACTTCAAAGCTTCCGTTTGACAATATATCATCAGCCAATGTCTGCCTGCAAGAATAACTTATTATTAGAACTAAAGAAAAAATGAAAAGTATAATTTTCCTACATGTAAAGAACCTGTTTTTATTCGCCATAGTCTCCGCCATATTTTTGGACTCCTTAATGTAATATGGGTATTAATTAATTGAACTGTAATACCAATATATACATATTAATGTAAATTAAGAAAGGCGTCAATCGTATACGCTTTTTCATATAAACTCAAATATTTGCTTATAAAAATGAAAAATCTCAGCAGATTTTCAAAAATCCGTTGAGGTTCTTCAAAACTCCTAAGTCCATCTTCTTATAATGGTTTCTTAAACTTTTACCACCAAAAGCCTCCAGGTCCTCCATAGCCGAATCTATTATATCCAAATCCGGACCAAGGACCAAAGCCACGACCTCCATAGCCAAAGCCTCCGTAGCCCCAACGATTGTAG
>JAEZDX010000033.1 GCA_023417975.1 Bacillota bacterium | reverse complement strand
CTGACTTGTAATCAGCAGGTTGTTGGTTCAATTCCGATTGCCAGCTTCATACATGGAGGAGTTCCCGAGCGGCCAAAGGGGGCAGACTGTAAATCTGTTGTCAGTGACTTCAGTGGTTCGAATCCACTCTCCTCCACCAATTAAAAACATCATCTGATGTTTTTTTATTTTTTTGTCATAGAGCAATATTATATTAAGTGTATAAAAATAAAAATGTCAGTTGACAGAGTTTATTCGTGATGGTAAAATAATTTTGTTTATAAGCAATTTAATACGGTTATACTCTTATCAAGAGAGGTGGAGGGAAAAGGGCCCAATGAAACCCGGCAACCGGTGAGTTATTTCGCAATGGTGCCAATTCCTGCAGTTTTTCTGCAAGATAAGAGAAGGTGTACATAACCCCCTTCTTATCGAAGGGGTTTTTTATTTTAACTATGAAAGGAGTGTGAAGACTTACACGAGAATAAAGCTATTTTCGTTATAGTCGATATAAGATGAGAAGATTATTTACATCAGAATCAGTAACTGAAGGGCATCCAGATAAAATATGTGATCAAATTTCAGATGCAATACTAGATACGATACTTGAGAAGGACCCAAATGCAAGAGTTGCTTGTGAGACTGCGGTAACAACCGGTATGGTACTCGTAATGGGAGAAATATCAACTAATTGTTATGTGGATATTCCAAAGGTAGTAAGAAAAACTATTGAAGGAATAGGTTATGTTAGAGCAAAGTATGGATTTGACAGTGATACATGTGCAGTTTTAACATCCATAGATGAACAGTCCGCTGATATTGCTATGGGAGTAGATGAAGCGTTAGAGTCAAAAAAAGGTGAGATGGACAAGATTGAGGCAATTGGTGCCGGTGATCAGGGAATGATGTTTGGTTACGCTACAAATGAAACACCGGAATATATGCCGCTTCCTATTGCTATGGCTCATAAGCTTTCAAGAAAACTTTCTGAGGTTAGAAAGGACGGTACTCTTTCATATTTAAGACCTGACGGAAAAACTCAAGTAACAGTAGAATATGAAGATAATAAGCCTGTAAGAATAGATACAATCGTAATATCTACTCAACATGGACCTGAGGTTGAACAGAACCAAATTGAAAGAGATTTGATGGAAAATGTTATTAAGGTTGTTGTACCTGCAGAATTGTTAGATGATAAAACAAGATATTTTATTAATCCAACAGGAAGATTCGTAATTGGCGGACCACAAGGAGATTCAGGACTTACAGGAAGAAAGATAATAGTAGATACCTATGGCGGATATGGAAGACATGGTGGTGGTGCATTCTCAGGAAAGGATCCGACTAAAGTAGATAGATCGGCTGCTTATGCAGCAAGATGGGTTGCAAAGAATCTTGTAGCAGCAGGCGTAGCTGATAAGCTTGAAATTGAAATTGCATATGCTATAGGAGTTGCAAAGCCGGTTTCAATTGAAGTCGAGACTTTTGGAACTAGTAAGGTTGGAGACGATAAGATTGTTGAGATAGTAAGTAAGGTGTTCGATTTAAGACCTGGTGCAATAATCAGAGATTTGGAATTAAGAAGACCTATTTATAAACAGACAGCGGCGTATGGACATTTCGGAAGAACCGATTTGGATTTGCCATGGGAAAAACTTAACAAGGTAGATGAAATTAAAAAATATATATAATTTGAAAATTACAGTATCTTTATTGGTACTGTAATTTTTTTGTTATTAACTTATGTTAAATGGCAATAATTTCAGATGATAGATTTGCCTTATTATGAGTTTATTCTTATAATGTATTGTAGGGAAACAACTTGGAATGTTAATTTATATTTGAATAGTATATAATAGTTTTCGATTTAGGGGAGATTTTATGTCAGAGATACAATGTACTGTTGAAGAGATAGTATTTCAAAACAGTGATAACGGATATGTGGTGGCAAAAGTAAAAAGTGGCAATGAAAAAATAACAATTGTTGGAACCATACCGTATATTACAGAGGGACAGAATTTAAAGATGACTGGACAATGGGTAATTCATCCTCAATTCGGTCAGCAGTTTAAGGTGGAAGTATGCGAAGAAATGCTGCCTTCTACGCTGACAGGTATCGAAAGATATTTGTCATCTGGAATAATTACGGGTATAGGTCCTGTAACTGCAAAAAAAATTGTTGAGAAATTTGGAGAGCAAACCTTTGAAATATTGGAAAATGATATTTCTAAACTAAGGGAAATAGAAGGAATTGGAGAAAAGAAAATTGAAATAATATATGAATCTTACTACAAGCAGCGTGAAGTTAAGAGTATTATGGTATTTTTGCAATCCTATGGTGTTACGCCAAATCAATGTATGAAAATATATAAGAGATTTGGAGCCGACTCAATATCCGTAGTTAAGGATAATCCATATACCTTGACGGAGGAAGTATCCGGAATTGGATTTAAAACAGCTGATAAAATAGCAAGGAGCTTAGGCGTTGAAATTAATTCTCCATATAGAATACAAAGTGGCATAAAGTATATAATAGGAGAGTTTTGTGCTTTAGGAAATACTTATATGCCTTTAGATAAATTATTGAAAGAAGGAACTGATATTCTTTGTGTACCTGAAGTAGATATTGAAAAAAATGTTATAGAAAGTACACTTGACGGAAAAATTAAAATTGAGACTATTGATGGTACTGAATGTGTATTTACTCTCCCATATTATTATTGTGAACTTGGTGTAACAAAAAAAATATTAACCCTTGTATTTGAGCAATATGATAGACTTAATATAGATGTTGATAAGGAAATAGAGAATTTTGAAATAAAAAATGGCATTGAGTTTGCACAATCTCAAAAGGAAGCTATAAGAGGAATTGTCGAGAATGGCGTAGAGATTATTACGGGAGGTCCCGGTACAGGAAAGACTACTATTATAAACTGTATTATCGGAATATTTGAAAGCTCAGGCTTGCAGGTTGTAATGGGCGCTCCTACAGGACGTGCAGCCAAGAGGATGTCTGAAGCAACCGGGCGTGAAGCTAAGACAATTCATAGACTTTTAGAGCTTGGATATAGTGATGATGACGATATGTCCTTCTTTAAGGATGAAGATAGTCCGTTAGAGTGTGATGTATTGATTATTGATGAGGCATCTATGGTGGATATAGTGCTGATGAACAGTCTGCTCAAGGCTATTCCTCTTGGTACAAGGTTAATAATTGTGGGTGATGTGGATCAGCTTCCGTCGGTTGGGCCGGGGAATGTTCTGAGAGATTTGATAGACAGCAGATGTGTAAAGGTTGTAAAGCTAAAGGACATATTCAGACAGTCAAGAGAGAGTTTAATAATAGTAAACGCACATAAAATCAACAATGGTGATATGCCGCTTTTAAATGAGAATAATATAGATTTCTTCTTTATTAAAG
>JAEZDX010000682.1 GCA_023417975.1 Bacillota bacterium | reverse complement strand
GGATTAGCCCATTGGGGCTTAATAAAAGTTTCAAATAGACAGGAGTAGAGTTGGGGTAACTGGGTTCATGTGAGTAACTATTTACGTGGATAACGTTATAGTCAGTATTTGATTTTTTAATATTTATTTCTGTTCTTCCGGTTATAGCAGCAGTAATGTCCAATACTTTTATGGCAAAGCTGCTTTTATTTTTTTTAAATATAGCTTCAACATCACATATATTTTCAGCAGCAGTAGCAGCTTGACTAATATAAGTATTTTCACTTTCTATATAATCATCTGTTGAGTTTTGCGGATCAGTAATTTCTATAAAATTTCCTATAGAGTAGATATTGTCTACACTTGTTTTCATTTTATTATTAACTTTCACATAACCATCCGTAGATATTGCTACACCTGAATTCTGAAAATATTCAATATCAGGCTTTTCAGCCGGACACCATATAACCATATTAGTTATAATTTGTTTATCGTCTTTAAATTTAATAAATATCTCATTCTCTATATTGCTAAATGAAATAATTTCTTCATTTTTGATTAATTTTATATTGCCGTTAGCGAGAATTTGTTCAATATAAGCTTGAAATTCGTCATCAAATGGCAGAAGCTGCTTTTTTGAGAAGTCTATTAAAATAATGTCTTTTCCTTTTCTTTTTAAGCTTTCGGCCAATTGTATTCCTTTGTAGCTTTCAGAAACTATAACGATACTTTTTATTTGTTTTTCTGAAATATATACCTTTGCTTTTTCTGCTTCAGAAAGAGAATTTAGCATAAATATACCAGTAGTGTTTATTCCGGCAATATCTGGCTTGCCTATTTTTCCACTTGGAACGGCAATTAAATAATCATAGTCTTCAGTAAATATTTCACCTGAACCATCAGTAAAAGTAACATATTTATCTAAGCTATTTATAGAACTAATTGAACTATCTCGCTTAATTTTTATATTATACCAGCTCTGTAACTCGTCTATATATTCATATATAAGCTTTTCTTTATCCGATATTATATCACTAATAAAGTAGGGTAACGAATTATTTTCCACTGAGAAATCGGAATTATTGTCTATAATTAATATGTCAAGATCTTCGTTGAGCCTGCGCAATTTTTTTGCTGCATATATTGCGCATATTGATGCGCCTAGTATAATTACTTTCTTACTCATCAGCTAACCTCCATTTCTGTATGAGCTGTAATGACATATTCAGCCAAAGTTATTAGGAATTTACCTTGAAACTAAATATAGATGAGTTAGTTTGCATTTTAATAAATCCAAACTAATAATATTTAGTAATACATAATATGTAGAAGTACTGTAAATGGGTAAAGAAAAACATTGGAATAATACATCTCCAATGTTAAATATTAATAGATTATTTAAATTTATTATAGAACGGAAATTTAGCTTTTATGTGCAGAAAGATTTCAAATAGTTTAGTGTGTATTATAGGTGGCATTATTAATTTTGAAAGATTTGAGGAGTTTAAAAACATTATGGATCCCGATAATATAACCATTGCTCCAAGAACTTTATTCAATCCATTAACATTTTTTACAGTAAACTTGGATTCAAGTTTACTAGCACATATAACTAAAAAAAGCCACCAAAGCATACTTCCTATAAAAACTCCTAAAATTAAAAAGAACTTTGCAAAAGGAACTTTAGTTGTATGAGAAATGTTAGAACTTGTGAATACTACTACAAAAGAAAATATTGTTGCTGGATTTGCTAAGGCAAGAAAAAAAGTTGAGATAAACGCCTTAAACAAAGTCCCGCTGTCTATGTTTCTTTTTGTTTCCAAACTTTTTTGTTTAGAAACATACATATGTATGCCAAAAGTAATTAAAATTAAGCCTCCTCCAAAGTGAAGATAAACTTTATTTTCCAAAATAAATCTAGCCACAAATCCCATACCCACTGCAGCAATTATAGCATATATTGAATCTGCCACTGCGGAGCCTACTCCGGAAATTAATCCATATATTACGCCATTTGTAAGAGTTGCTCTCAAACAAACAGCGCCAATAGGGCCTAAGGGCATGCCTGTAATTAAGCCTATCAATATCCCTTTAAGGATAGAATTCAACATAATATGTCCTCCTGCATGAGAAATAAGATATATTTATATGTACAGTTTAAAATTTTATACCGGTCACCTCCGTATAATTAGATTATGCATATTATAAATATTTATGTTATTTGCTTAAATAGAAGTTTTTCAGGTACTTCACAAGCAAATATACATATAATAACAATATAGTGATAGCCAAAAGCATGGTTATACATTAGAACAAAATATGTAAAGTAGGTGTTGAAATGGATTTGAGTTTTCTTACCGGAGGAACCGAGGGAAAAAAAGATAATAATAATCTAATCTGGCTTCTGGCTATAGCGGGAGCTGTTTATTGGCTAAGTAAATCAAGAGGGCTTAATCTTGGATCTCTTCTTGGAGGAAATAATGCTGCTGCATATGAGCAGCCAATAGATGAAGAAGATAATAGAAGAAAAAGACACAGATGAAATTAGGACATACTTCAAGGAAACATAACAAATGAAAAGATTAAGCACATTGTATAGGAGGAAATAATAGAATGAGCAGTAGATGTAAAAAGAAGGTAGAGTATGTTCCGGTTATGATTCCACAGGGAAGAAGAAACTGTATATGCAGTTTCACGGATTTAATTAAACTGATTCTTATAATTCTACAATTCTCTTGTCCAAATAAAGACAGAGATAAGAATGACATAATAGGAAATGATATACTATTTATTATAGCTCTCTATTTCCTTTCCTGCGCCGGTTGTAATGAGTCTAGCTACCAAATCGTATATATTTGTCCCAAGTGTGGTGGATATTGTTATTAGTTTTAAGGGCCTGTGGCCCTTTTTGCTTTTTGTATATTGCATTATTGATATAATATAATGGAAAACTATATGCTATCAATGATATAAAACAAAAGGTGGTGATTAATCATAGAAGATGTTTTGAAAAAGACTATAAGAGGAGTTGACCCTGATGATTACAGATGGTTCTCGGATGCAGCAGTAAGAACCCTTAAACTCGCCCATCAAGAGGCTAAATGGCTTCTGGACAGAGGCTATAAAATGAGCACAATAATTGAGAATTACATAAAAGAAGCCAAAGTAATTAATTTATTGGACTAAAATAAAGCCTGTTTTCTTAGTATTTCTTTAACATGTTCCGCATCAAGCTGAGTAATGAATTTTATTGCGAAACCGCAGATTTTAGATTATAGTATTATTATTCGTATATAATTATTTAAATGGAAATAGAGGTGTACATAAAAATGATTAAGAATGATCTGTTAGCTACTAAAATGAAGCAGCTATCTGAGGTAATAACTAAAGTATTAACCTCAAATGCTGAAAACAACTTAGGTGAAAGCCATCTTTTAATAAATGATGCTTACAGACAGCTCATCGGTTTAAATTCTGAACTTGTAGAGAAATTGCCTTATGGGGATACAATAAATTTAATTAGTGCCTATGAGTCTGCAGAAGTAGTAAAACTCATTATTCTTGCCGGATTATTAAAGCTAAGCTCAGATTTAAACTACATTGAAGGTAAGGAAGAAGAGGGACTAAGCAGCGCATATAAGAGTTTAAACGTATATGTAAAAGCTTTGGAGACGGACGAAGAAACTGTTATTGATTCATGCAAGGAAAATATCGATATACTTATTGAACGTGTTTCAGAATATGAAATACCTTTAGAGGGCATTATAGCCATTTTTAAATATGAAGAAGCTATAGGATGCTATGATAAGGCAGAAGACGCCTTATATGAAATTTTGGATTCTGCCGGCAATTCAAATGCATACGTAGAAGAAGCTATAAACTTTTACAACAGATTACTTGAAAAGACAGATGAGGCGCTGGAACAGGGTAATCTTCCAAGAGAAGAAGTTGAAGATGGCCTTGAAAGAGTTAAAGCTTACGTTTAAGTACTATTTTAACTAGGGGGCTAAAAGATGATTAAGTTAGGCTCACATGTATCTATGAGTGGTAAAAAGATGCTTGTAGCGTCTGTAGAGGAAGCAATTTCCTATGGAGCAAATGTGTTTATGGTGTATACCGGCGCTCCTCAAAATACTGTACGGAAGCCGGTCAGTGATTTAAATATAGAGCCTGCTTTGGCACTTATGGATGAGAATAATATTCAGGAAATTGTAGTTCACGCACCTTATATAATAAATTTAGGTAATAGTGAAAAGCCTGAGACCTTTGAGTTGGGAGTTAATTTTTTGCGTGAAGAGATTAAAAGGACGGAAGCACTAAAAAGGGCTAAACAGATTGTGCTGCATCCCGGAGCACATGTAGGCGCCGGTGATGAAAAAGGTCTAAAGCAGATTATAATGGGACTAAACGAAGTGATTACAACGGAACAAACGGTTCAGATAGCATTAGAGACAATGGCGGGTAAAGGTTCTGAATGTGGTCGTACTTTTGAACAGATAGCGCATATTATGGATGGCGTAAAATTTAACGACAAATTGTCCGTATGCATGGATACTTGTCATATTCATGATTCAGACTACGATATAGTCAATAATTTTGATGGTGTTTTAAAAGAATTTGACAGAATCATAGGGTTAGACAAACTTAAGGTGATTCATTTAAATGACAGCAAGAATGTAAAAGGAAGCAGAAAGGACAGACATGAACTCATAGGTTTTGGACATATAGGCTTTGAAACTCTCTGCTATATTGCCAATCACGAATTACTTGTAAATATACCTAAGATTCTTGAGACTCCATATGTTGACGATGGTAAGGGAAACAAAAAACCACCATACAAGTATGAAATTCAAATGTTAAAGGAAAAGAAATTCGATATGGACATAAAAAGTCATATATGCAGTTAACCTTTGTAACGGATGATACGGACATTTGCTGATAATAATACTATAATTTACTTACAATATATATAACGAATATAAAGCACTTTAGGGAGGAATATATATGAGTAAGTTTTTAGGCAAAATACATTATTGGCTTTTTAATAAAGTAAGGTATGCAGAACAGCTGGAAGAGAAATTAGAAGCCTTTGCTTTTGAACAAGGTATTTTAGAGACTGCACAGTGGAAATCTGAGATACTTAGTAAATTTGGGCTACCGGCAGGCGAGGAACCTCTTGAAAGTATTATAGACACTACAAATATACATGGTTGGCTTCAGGAAAAAATCATTGGAGTGGAATCCAGACAGGCAGCATGGATAACACATCTTATAAATTTGAACAGTAGTTATAAAAATGCTATTATATCTATTTTTGAGCAGGATGGTGCAGAGAAGGGAAGCGCGGCTAAAGAGCAGTATGCCGTAAATTCTACTTCGGATATGTATAAAGTACTTAACGATTTCATTTTGGAAGGTATGCCTTGTGATGCAGTGGACAGCGTAGTTGAAAATGAGGAGAACTCATTTGTCTGGGTGTCTACAAGATGTTTACATAGGCAAAACTGGGATGCTGTAGAAGGGAATATTGAAATATTCTATGAGCTTAGAAGCAGTTGGATCAAAAGCTTTGTAAGGGCTTTCGATGGTGCATATAATTATGATGTTGAATATGATGGCGAAAAGAGAATAAATAGCATTAAAAAGTAGGACAGTTAGACTGTCTTATTTTTTTGAAATTGTATTAAATTCTATTTTATGATAAATTATAAAATATGGATTTAAATCTACTTTATTGAAAGTTTATGTGAGGAGATAGGATTATGTTAAAAAAAGATTTGGCCGATATGAGAAAGCATATGAAGCTTGAAAGCACAATGCTTCAGTTTCATGAAATGTATAGCGTATATTTAAAAAAGGACAACCTTGAGATAGTACATAAGGATATAAAAAAATTTCAGGCTTTAGATAGTGAAACTCAGGACTTATATATTAAAAATTATAAAAAGGTACTAGGAGGTGCTCTGGACACTAAGCTTTTTCAATTAGATTTTATTAATATGGAGGATGAAAATAACTCACAAAAAATTCTTTACAGTCTGCTGGAAGAAGAAAGCAATGATGAATTAGTTAAGTATCTTGATGAAATAGTAAACAAGCTTGCTGCAAATTATAAATATGATAGTGATATAGTTATCAATTTCGTAAGAGGTGAATATTGGAAGGGTGCTAAAGTAAGAAGTGAAGCTGCAGATGAAGCAGAAGACGACAATGTGTTTTCTTTTAAATTTATATTATCAAGCATAAATAAAATAGAGCATCCTAAGAAAGCACTTCAATTTGATTATGTAAATAAGGAATTTAGAGCAAATTCTTCATTGGATGCAATTATAAATTTAACTAGTCCTTTGGATGGCTTTATGTTCCCATGCTTTAACAACAATTATTCGGATATTAATCATATCATGTATTATACAGGAAGAAATAATGAAGTAAATAATTCTTTTATTGAGGAAGTTATAAATTGTACATTAAAAATTACTGCTGAGGAAGAGAAGAGCTGCTTTAACGCTATTATCAAGGGTGTGGTGGGTGATTCCATTAAGCCTGAAGTTATGCAGACAATCTATGAAAAGATAGCGGAAAAAAGTGAAGAAACCGATGAAGGCGAAGTACCTGTTGTAACTGTAAAGGATGTAAAGAACGTTCTTGAGGACAGTGGAATTGAGGTAAAGGATGTAGAGACGCTGGAAAAGGTTTATGAAGATACTATAGGTAGTACGAGCTTTGACTTTAAAGTAGATAATATTCTTCCGGATTTAAAATCTAAATCTGTAAAGATAGAAAGTGAAGCTGCAAACATAAGCATTGCACCTAATGCACTTAGCAAGATTAAGCAGGTTAGGAACAAGTATGGGAGAAAGTGCCTGCTGATAGAACTTGACGAAGATATTGAAATTAACGGCTTTAAGCTGGAATCTTCTGAAGCTTGGCAGGAAGAGTAATAGCTTAAAGTAATAAAGGATAGAAATTCCTATCCTTTATTACTTTTATTAGTCTTTTTTTGAACAGAGTAGCCGAATTTGCCAATGGCACTGCGCTGTAAAGGAAAATATTCGCCGTGTGAATAGCTTATAAGATCAGCTTTTTCAAGATGAATTTTTCCATTGGTATCTATAATACTTTCATCAACGTGTACCGCAATTATTTCGGCAAGAAACAAATCATGAGTGCCAAGGGGAGTTATGCTTTTTAATTTGCATTCCATAGTAACTGGACACTCTTTAAGCATAGGTACCGAGATTTTTTCGCTTACTTCCAAAGACAATCCCATTTCTGCTATCTTGTCATTTTTTCTTCCCGTCCGTACACCGCAATAGTCTACCTTTTTTGTAAGTGCTCTTGTAGGAAGATTAACTACAAATTCACCGGTTGCCTTAATGTTTTCATAGGAAAGTCTTTCAGGCCTTATTGCTACAGATATAATAGGTGGCTTGGTACATGCATTTCCAACCCAGCCTACTGTAAATACATTTGTTTTTCCTTCTAAACTATTGGAAGTTATCAAAACCACAGGTACAGGGTTTAACATTACACTTCCTTTAAATGATTTTTTAGCCATAGTATATCTCCAATTTATTTATTAAACTGTAAAAGTCATAACATATTCAATATTGTTATCCGGTACAGATGCTTTAGGATTATTTTTTCTCCATACACCGCTTATACCTAGCTCTTTTAAGGTCATTTCAAAATGACACATAGCTATACCGATATCGATTTTTTGCATATCAAAACCTAAAGCTGAAGAATAGCCTTTTGCGTGATTAATATAAAAATGCCATTGATTGCCTTGTTTTAAAATTCTCCAGGGCTGCTTATTTGAAGCTGAAGGTGCTAAACGTACCATTTCCAGAGGCTCGGCATACATATCCGCAGAACTCTTAGAAAGAGACTTATCAAAAGAATCTTCAAAAAACAATTTTTCCCAAGGAAGACGGTTATTTGAACCCGCCATTGTTCTCATGAATGTATCAAGAATTCTTTTGTTTTCACTTGGATATCCGATGGGAGAGACAATAGGAAGTATCTCACCATCTTTAAGTTCCATAGCTTTTGAAAATTCTCCTTTTTTAAAGGTGCCTCCAAGCCAACAGGTACCCAAACCTAAAGAGGCAGCGTATAATACAACGCTTTCCAGTTTGTAGCCCAGATTTAACAAGCTTAATTCATCATTATTGATAGCACTTACAATAAACGAAGATGCACCTTTTATTACTCCATAAGTACCAAGTTTTATTTCTCCATTGCTCTTCATAATATCAGAATCCATAATTGTCAATCTTACACTTGACGCAAAAGGAGTTTCTACTGATTTCATATATTCAGTGAGCTTGTTTTTTAAAGTATCCTCCATTTTTTCAGACTTATAAGAGCGGATTGACTTTCTGATTTTTATTATTTCAGTAATAGGCTTTTCAAACAAAGCTGTTTGAACTTTATTCATAAAATTACCTCCTACATAATACTATAAAATTTACAAAGTAATTGTATTTCGGATAAAAAATATATTACATGACATACTATAACATAAACAAATTTATATTGAAAGAAGGATATAAAATTGAATTTAAAGGAAGATATAAAATGTCCGAAATGCAGCAGCAGTAAACTAGATATTAAGAGAAAAGTTACCTATGTGTATACATATAAATTAAAAGATGAAGAAAGTAGTGAAGCTATCCATACGACAGAAGCACTTCCTTTTTTATTTGACAATAGAGAAAAGTGCGGTTCAGATGAATATATATTGTGCGAAAACTGCGGAGCAAGTTATCCTATAAGTCTGGATGAGTATGACAAGAAAATTGACTTTACAATACTTCAAAAGGCTATAAGAGCTGATAATATTGAAAACCCACAGTTTCTTGGGTAGTTTTGCATATATGAAAAAATTAAGTTTAAAGAATATATGATAAAAAAGCTTTGTCAAGTATGCATATTAACTGTTGTACAAGTTTAAACTATAATTACAGGGTTTTTAGATTAGTACTATAAAAGGGGTGATATAGTGAAAGCTTTTGATGCTCTGATCAAAGAAACCTTACACGCGGAAGATCTTGAGGAACTTGAAGCAGCAGCAGATCTTTTTCAGTATGGTATAGAAAATGGACACTATTCCAAATGGCAGGCCACAGAATTTAATGCTGCATATTGGGAAGTAAAAAACAGATATTTGGCATTGGACATATCCAATGAAATAAAGGGAAATAAGCTCGATATTATAGAAATTGTATCGAAAGCACCAATAGAAGTAAAACATGAGAGAAGTCAACTAATAGAATACGTAAACGGACGTATGAAAGCTTTAAAGGGTAAAATCAAGGGATTAAAATAACAGTAAACAAGGAGCTGCACAAAAGCTTTCTACGTCTTAGACTGAAGTTGTGCAGCAAATTCCTTTTAGTAATAGCAAATTATAGGTTTTCAGCTATATAATAAATTAGTTTTTTCGTATCCTCCCAGCCAAGGCAGGGATCCGTAATAGATTTTCCATAAATATTATCACCTATCTCCTGACGTCCCTCAACTAAATAGCTTTCTATCATCAGCCCTTTAATAAGAGATTTAAGTTTTGAATTCCACTTTCTGCTGGAAAGTACTTCTTTAGCAATTCTAGGTTGTTCATAGTACTTTTTCATAGAGTTGGCGTGATTGGTGTCCACAATTATTGAAGGATTGGATAAATCTCTTTTTTCATAGGCCTGTGCCAATTCCAAAAGGTTTTCGTAATGATAGTTTGGTATATTTCTTCCATATGAATCTACAGCACCACGCAAAATTGCATGCGTAAGCGGATTACCTTTAGTAGAAACTTCCCATCCGTTAAATACAAAATTATGAGACATCTGTGAAGCAGTGATAGAATTAAGCATTACGGATATATCACCTGATGTAGGATTTTTCATTCCTGTAGGTATATTCATACCGCTGACGGTCAATCTATGCTGCTGATTCTCCACAGAACGTGCACCTATGGCTACATAACTTAAAAGATCGGAAAGATAAGTATAATTTTCAGGATAAAGCATTTCATCTGCCGTTACAAGGTTAGTCTCTTTTAAAACCTTCATATGAAGCCTTCTGATGGCTTTGATACCTTCTTCAATATTAGGAGCTTTGTTTGGATCTGGCTGATGAGCCATACCTTTGTAGCCCTCTCCTGTAGTTCTTGGTTTATTTGTGTATACTCTTGGAATAATTATAATGGAATCTTTTACTTTTTCCTGTACTTCTGCAAGCCTTAAAACATATTCAATGACAGAGTCTTCCCTGTCTGCAGAGCAAGGTCCTATTATAAGAATGAATTTATCATTTTCTCCTCTAAAAACGGAGCTTATTTCACTATCTATATGTGCCTTTACCTTTGCCAGGTTACTTTCCAATGGCAATTCAGAAAGTATTTCATTAGGGGTAGGGAGTTTCTTTACAAATTCTACATTCATAGTTAAAGCCGCCTTTCATCATATATAAAACTAATCATTGCCTTATTTTTCGCATTCTTCTTTTTTATACAACATTACAAACAGAATACTACAAACAATATTTTATTTCAATAAAAATGAGGTAACTTATGCATAAGAATGAATAATATACATTAAAACCAAACTTGCATTCCATCAGATTTTCTTATAAAATTATGTAAAGAAAATAATATATGAGGATGTGTTAAGATAATGAAATCAAAAAAGAAACTACTAAAGAATTTATCTTTTACAATTGATGTAAACAAGTTAACTTTGAATTCAAGAAAGTTTACGACCAGTGAGATTTCGAGAGGTACCGGTATTCATAAAAGCAAAAAAGGTAAAGGTTCATATACCCGTAAGAATATCAAGTTTAATGATAGTTCTTGCGGGTATTTTTGTAGTATAATTTATGTAGTATAAAAAAATAGTATTGGAGTTAATGATGTTTTTTGATATTCAGCTTGATAAATATGGAGAGCCTATATACATTCAAATATATAATAGAATAAAAGATATGATACTTACCGGAATGCTGCCTGCGGGAAGTAAACTGCCGTCCAGCAGAGAACTGTCGACGCTTCTAAAAGTTGCCAGAGTAACTGTGTTGAGTTCTTATGAAAGGCTTGAAGACAGGGGATACGTGTATACTATTAATGGTAAAGGAACTTTCGTGGCTGAGATGAAAGTGAATTCCAATGACAGTTGGACAGTAGACTGGTCAAAAAATGTAACAGAACTTGCGGTTAATGCAGAAAAGCTTGACATTATGAAGCATGAACTTTTATATAAAAAAGGTATGATTTCTTTCAAATCCATTGCACCGGATGAAACTCTCTTTGATATTAGTGAAGTAAAAAGATCTTTTCAGTATTTAATTTCACTTGAAGGAGAAAAAATACTTAACTATGGGTATGCACGGGGATATAAACCATTATTGGAATGGTTAACGGAATATATGTCCGGAAAAGGTGTGAATATATCTGGAAAGTCAATATTAATAACAAATGGATTTACCGAAGGCTTTGATTTAATATTATCTTCAATAATGGAAAAGGGCGAAACTATACTATGTGAAAATCCTACCCATAATACTGCCTTAAAGCTTATGAAGCTTCACGGACTGAAAATTCATGGTGTTAGTATGGATGAAACAGGCATGTGTATAGATGAACTGAAAAGGGCACTGAAAGATAATACAATTAAAGCAGCTTATATAATTCCATCTTATCATAATCCTACCGGCATCGTAATGTCCTATGAAAAAAGGAAAGAAATATACGAAATGCTAAGAAGCTATAATGTTCCAATCATAGAAGATGGTTTTAATGAAGAGCTGCAACATTTAGGTTCTCATATTGCGCCTATGGCAGCCATAAGCGGAACTGGAAACTCAATTATATATACAGGAAGTTTTTCTAAAATACTTTTTCCAGGTATGAGAATTGGTTGGGTATTCGGAGATATAGAGCTTATCGATAAACTGGAAAGTGTTAAACGAAGTAGAAATATTCACACCTCATTTTTGGATCAAGGCATTTTATATCATTATTTAAAAAGCGGAAGCTTTGAAAAATATATAAAAAAAGTAAGAAATATTTACAAAGAAAAATTTGAAGTAACAAAGGAATTTGCTGAAAAATATATTCCTCATGAGTATATTTATGGTGATGGAGGGTTATACCTTTTTATAAAACTGGAGAAGATAGAAGCTAGAACATTGTTGGAACGCTGCTTAGGTAAAGGTGTAATATTTACGCCGGGAGATATATTTTATACAGGTATTGAAGACAAGCACACCATTAGGCTTGGTTTTTCAAGATTGTCTATAGATGATATAAAAAAAGGTGTTAAAATTATAGGTGAAGAAGCATATGCTCTATTGCGGCTCAAGCAGTAGATGAAAAAAGCAAGTGGACTTTGGCTGTTAACCATAAGGCCACTTGCTTTTTATAAAGCCCCTTCATTTTCAATAAGCTTATATATAGGAACTTCTTCTTTTTTATGGTTCTCAATATTGGAAACAACAGCTGTATTATTTTCTGTTACAGTTTCCAACCAAACAGGTGAACCTTCATAAAGTACCTGAATGGTGCTGCCATTATTATTGAGTATTTCTTTTGCTCTCTTTGCATCCATAAATTTACACGTCCAATTACTATCAATATTAGTATGCCGTT
>JAEZDX010000339.1 GCA_023417975.1 Bacillota bacterium | reverse complement strand
ACCCGACGAGGGTGGCCGCTGTAACAGTTTTGCGATTGGCGGTTTTTCAGAGCGCGAGTAGCGCCGCCAGTAATATGCCCTTATAGGGCTTAATCAAGCCACCAGCTTAGCTGGTGGTACATGACTACCACTTACCGATGAAATAGTACCGGTTGATTTCAAAACTATTGAATAACTTGAAGCTGTTGGATAAGATTAGATTAATCCGTAGACAAGCAATTATAAGAAGGTGAGTTTTTGAAGATAAGTATTGAAGAAGATAAAAGTATTAAAGATGTTGAGGTGATTATAAGATGTAAAGCTAGGGATGAGAAAGTTGAACTGTTGGTTGAAAGGATAAAAGGAGAAGAGGAACGCCTTATTTGCTATGAAGATAAAATCATTCATTATATAGAGGTAAAGGATATTTTCTACATGGAAAGTGTGGATAACAATGTATTTATATATTCGAGAGATAAAGTACTGGAGACAAAGCTGAAATTATATGAACTTGAGGAAAGGCTCTGCAATTCATATTTTATAAGATGCAATAAAGCTGCTATCATAAATCTTTCCAAGGTTAAGCTTCTGGAACCACAGCTTAATAGGAGCATTATGGCACATATGGATAATGGAGAAAAGGTTTATATATCACGAAAATACGTAAAAAAATTAAAAGAGACTTTGGGGGTGTAAGAGGTGAGGAATTTTCAAGAACAATTTATTGAAGCTATTTATAATGTATCCGTCATATTTACAGTTATAATGCTACTCAGCTTGACCAATGGAAAGCAGACAGTAAGCCACAGAACTATTTTGGCAAATATGGCTGTAGCAGTTCTGTTTGTGCTTATAAGAAGGGTACTCTTCTTTGAAAAAGCTATTACTAAGAAGCAGTATTATTTGAGGTTGATGGTAAGCTTTATAGGAGGCTTTGCAATGTATTTGGCAGTGGCTTCAATTATAGGAATTAATGACATGGCTAAATGGACAACAGCTACCTGGAGCGTATATATATTTCTATATACGGCAGCCAGCGCGGCGATATGGTTCATATCTACCTCCAAGCACAAGAGCGATGTGGATAAGCTAAATGTTAAGCTTAATAAGCTAAGGCAATAGGAGGTATGGTTATGAAAAGTAAAATATTTATGAGATGGTTTGTCATACTGTTTTGCTGCTTTATCATGTCCACCTTTCTGCACGAGGTAGGACATGGGGTAAGCTCTTATGCTATAGGAGGCGGTATAAGCACGGGTTTTAACAGAGTCGGTAATGCTTACAAGAAGCCTCATGACACTGACTTTAGAACGGGCTTTGACAGCTTTCAGAACCCATATGATATGGGACCTGTGGTTTCATTGATCTTAGCTATTGGCTTCACAGCTGCCTTTGTAAAGTTAAAAAGCAAGAATGAAATTGTGAAAATGATAATAGGAGCCTCAGCCCTGTGCAATTCACTAATGAGATTAATTCCGATGGTTCATTCTTATTCAGGGTTAATTATTAAAGGAAGCTTCTTTGTTGAAGATGAAATTGATACCGGGGTGTTGTGGTACAAGCTTACCGGCATAGGGATAATGAAGTATATGCCTTCTATTATTTCTATTGCCGTGTCACTACTTTGTATGTACTATTTGACAAGAGCCTTTAAAAGGAAGCTGCCAAGTTTGTTTTCAAGGAGCTTTTCATTCTCGGCAGTTGTAACAGCTGCTTATATTTTATCATTCATAGCTGAGAATATGCTGGACAATATAATAAGAATAAATTGGGTATAAAAAACCGGGGACTATGGGAAAAGCTGAAAATATGGGATAATAGAATAAAAGGGTAAAATAAAGAGGTGACCCGATGAAATGGATGGAATTATATCCGAAGTCTAAGAGACCAATGGTATCAGATTTGGAGAGTTACTTAAGCGGCGGAAGTAGGAAGAAAAAACAATTTTGAAAACAGTATATAACGACTACGGTATGAGGAGCGGATGTTAAGTCAGCTCCTCATATGTATTATTGAGAGATAATGTGAGATTTATTAATACAATAGCTAAAGTAATGGTACCCTTGTTTCCTGTTTTTCGGAGAATCGGTATTTTGTTGAAGAAGACCAAGGTTCACTGATATAATGGATTATAATGGCAAAACATCGTATGAAAGGATTTGAGATATGAGATGAAGTATGCTTCAATTTTTAAGAATGAAATAGTAAAGTATTTGCTTGGTACATTCTTATTTACATGGATCATCTGGGGACTATTGATTGCATCCTCTAAGGGTATCATCGACAGCAACATTTATAAATATTATAAGCTGCGAACTATAATAATAGGAGGCTCAATTCCAAGCATTTTTGCAATATTCTATGTTGGAATGAGAAGTGGAAAAGCCGGACTAAAACAGTTGTTGGGAAAAGTCCTTATTTGGAAGATTAATCCCCTTTGGTATGTTTTTTCTATTGCATATGTGTACATTATCTATTATGCGCCGGCTGTAATTTGCAACTTGTTTGGCAACTACTATCAACTTCAGCTGAGGTATGGACCTGTTTACCTATTTTATTTATTTCTTGGACAATTATATGCGGGGCCAATAAATGAAGAATTCGGTTGGAGGGGGTTTGTATTACCTAGATTGCAGAGAAGCTTCAACCCGTTGACAGCCAGCGTAATATTGGGCTTTATCCATGTATTATGGCATTTACCCTTGTTTTTAATTTACTTTACAGAACCTTTCAATCAGTATTTTATAAAAGTCATGTGTATATCAGTAGTATATACTTGGATGTATAATCATACAAAAGGAAGTTTGCTTCCCATATTCTTATTGCATGCAAATTATAATTTTTTATCTGTTGTTTTTATTATGAACACTGTACAGCCAACAGCTATATATTTCGTATTATCTAATATATTTGCAATACTACCCATAATATTTATGGCAGTATATATGCTGCGCTTCAAGTATAAAAAGATAGTGAATTAATGTGAATTCCCACAATTAGTGCATTTATCTATTGTAAGTTTGTCTATCGCTTTACCATCACAGTTAACAGCAGTTACAACCATTCCATTTGAAGTTATGTCAACTATTACGAAGTGATATTTAGCTATAGGGCCCGTCATAAGGCCTTTCTTGCTTTTTAACTTGTTTTTTAGTTTCTCACCACCGCCTCCAGAAATAACCTGATAAACTTGTCTTGTATAGCCGATTTTTCTTGTAGAATAATTATGTTCGTGACCTGAAAAGATAATATCTATATTGCAGTCTTCAGCAATGCGCCAGAAGGTATCCCGACATTCAGGATACAAATCCAAACAGTGACCGAAATGAGCTCCGGTAGGAAATGCGGGAGAATGAACGAATACGAGTTTATTTCTTATATCAACGGAAGCTGCTTCCAGAAACCACAGGAGCTGCTTTTGAGTGATTTTTTGTATTTCCCCAAAGTGAAAAGCATTGAGTACTATGTACCGGGTATCTCCATAATCAATATAAAACACGGTTTTATTGTAGCCTTCCAAAGCAGTAGATGGGAGTGAATCACCATAGCTTTTATTGAAGATTACCTCATATCTACTATCCATTGGATTATTATTAACTTCATGATTACCAATCACGGGAATTAAAGGTATACCCGGACAGTGGCTATCTATGAGATTTTTAAGGTACTGCAGCTGAGCAGTCAGAATGGAAGTATCTTCGCTGCCAGCAACATTATCCCCACCTAATACAATTAAATCCGGTTCAGGATTTAATTTGGCCGTTTCAGTTAAAAGTTTAGTTAGCACTTTTTTATTAATTCCATTATCTTTTCCTTTAGTATCGCTAAAGATTACAAATCTCATTTATAACACCACCATATCTACTCAATCTTATTAATATTTATAAGTTTTAACTTTTCATATATATGTATATTATCGAAGTCCGCAACTATGCCGTTTATTAGGTGTGAACAAACATAACATCTTAGTATAAGTGCAAAGACACTTTCTAAGAGAATTAACTAAACTGCTTAAATTTCATAAAACTTATAACTTGTTTGTCGATTATCCAAATTTTATGTATAATAAATATGAAAGATGTAGAAATGACACTTAAGAATCGTGAACGTTCAAAGGAGTTATTATGTTAGAAAAATCATTGTTCAAAAGATTGTTCATAAACAGTCATACTGGCCATTCAAATGAATATGTAGAGGAACTTCAGTCGGAAATCATAACCTTGAATATTTACAGGGACAGGTTACTTGCAACAGCTCTTGTTATTCTCTCAGTTATTGCTTCCATATTTCAGCTTATTAATATTAGAAAATCAGATTATTATGTTACGGCTTACATTAGGTTTTTCTGTATTTACGTAGTGATGATTATAGCAGCATTAATGTTCTTGATTTTTACTAGAAAAAATAAAGGAGCCCTAGGTAATCAAAACTTTCTCACATTAGCACATATTCTTCTAAATGAGATTGTATTAATATTTTGTTCTATTATTTCCGTAGAGGGAATGCTTATGAATCAGCTGCCTTTAACCTATGTTATTGCTGCTTTTTCTATAGCTACCTTGGAATTACTTGAAACTAAAGAGAGAGATATTATTTACTTATTGCCGTATATAATATATTTTTTCGGAATTTTGTTCTTCCAGAAAGATATTATCATAGTGTTTAAAGATATATTGTATTTTACGTCAATAACAGCACTTGCAGTGGTTATTTCAGAGATGAACTATTCTTCTTACGTAAAAAACTTCATTAATAATAAAATTATAGTAAAGCAAAACCAAGAACTTCAAGAACTCCAAAAAAGTACTGAGGAAGCATTGACCAGAAGAACGGAAGAACTTAACAAAACAGTGGAATATGAAAAATTGAGAACAGCTTTTTTCGCCAATATTTCACATGAGCTAAGAACACCACTGAATTTAATATATTCTGCGGTGCAAATGGTAGAACTTATTACACGAAGTAATCCTGTGCCGGAAAAGCAGAAGGAAATGCGTCAATATATGAATATTATGAAACAAAACTGCTATAGACTCATACGTTTGATAGCAAACTTAATTGACACTACAAAGATAGATGCAGGATATTTCAATGTCAGCTTAAAAAATTGTGATATTGTAAAGGTTGTGGAAGATATAACCTTATCCTCAGCTCGTTATATTGAAAACAAAAGTATTGATCTCATATTTGATACGGAAATAGAGGAACAGCTTATAGCCTGTGATCCGGATAAAATAGAAAGAATTATGCTTAACCTTCTTTCAAATGCTGTAAAATTTACGCCTAAAGGTGGGAAAATAGAAGTAAATATATATGACAGAGATAATGAGGTAATTATATCTGTTAAAGACACAGGTGTTGGCGTTCCGGATGAAATGAAGGAATTAATTTTTGAAAGATTTATTCAAGTAGATGGCAGTACTTCCAGAAGTGTAGAAGGAAGCGGGCTGGGACTTTCTATTGTAAAGTCCTTAATTGAAATGCATAATGGTAAAATTATACTTAACAACCAGGCGGAAAAGGGAAGTGAATTTGTTATTACTCTGCCCAAGGTAACAATTGAAGAACAGCAGCAGGAGCATGAAAGTAATTTAATTGATGCAGATAACCGCATTGAAAAAGTGAATGTAGAATTTTCCGACATATACACATAGGAGTCAGAGAATTGATGTTAATATCCATATAGGTATGGCGGTAGTATTTATATTGAATTAACATTATAGGGCTTATGTTCATATAATATAATAATAAATTTGTTATGAATACTGGGAAGCTTATAAAATGGATTAAAGGAGCTCATTGCATAATGAAAAAATAAATTTGAGAGGT
>JAEZDX010000665.1 GCA_023417975.1 Bacillota bacterium | reverse complement strand
GTCATAAACGGATTAGTTAAATAGTGTAGTAGTGGGGTGAAGTAAATGCGAGTTACAAATAAGATGTTATCAAATAATTTTTTAAGAGATATGAATATCAATCTTCAAAATCTTCAAACTTTGCAGCAGCAGATGACTTCCGGAAAGGAAATAAGAAAACCTTCCGATGATCCATTTAAGGTTGCTAGAGCTATGCAGCTTAATTCTGATATAAATGCGAACAAGCAATATAATGAAAACATCAGTGATACTATAAATTGGCTAGATACAACTGACACTGCATTAGGACAAGCTGGAGATGTATTGAAGAGAGTAAGAGAGCTGCTTTTATCAGCAGGTAATGCAGCTTATGGCAGTGATGAAAAGAGAGCTATAAAGGATGAATTAAATCAAAAAGTAGGAGAATTAAGCCAAATATTAAATACAAATTTTGATGGAAAGTATGTTTTCGGTGGTACGAGAGGAACTACCAAACCTACAGATGCTACCGTAGATGCGACTACAGGTAACACAGTACTTTCATATAAGATAAATGGGGCAAGTCCTACGCCCGCTGATAAAGTTGCACAAATTGCTATGATAAAATCATCTGTGTCTGTTGAGATATCGCAAGGTGTAAGTATGGAGTACAACGTAAGTGCAGGAGATGTTATGGAGTTTACAAGTGAAGACGGTACTATCTATAACCTATCGGATTTACTTAAAGGTATAACAAATCATTTGGATGGAAAACTTAATGATACAGATGCGGCTGGAAGCAATGTTGATGCAGCAAATACTCTGATTGGGAAGGATGACCTTAAAGGAATAACAGATGCAATAAACAATCTTCTGAAAATTCGTTCTGAAGTAGGTGCAAAGCAGAACAGAATGGATAGTGCAAAGGGTAGAAATGAAGACGAAAATTTCAATATGACTGAATTATTAACAAAAACTGAGGATATAGATATCACAGAAAAAACAATGCAATACGCCAATGCCCAGATGGTATATATGGCTTCTCTTCAGACGAGTGCAAAAGTAATACAACCTACATTAATGGATTATCTAAGATAGATACGTCTTTGAACTTCTATATAATAGGAGGCAATAAATGAAAATAAATACCAGATACCATGGTGAAAGAGAATACAAGGAACAAGAAGTGATATATTTTAAAAATGGACTACCGGGATTTGAGAAGCTGAAAAAATTTATATTTTTCCCTATTGAGGAAAATGGGTTATTTAATATACTTCATTCAATTGAGGATGAAGAAATAGGTATTGTGACTGTTTCTCCTTTTGAAGTAAGTAAAAATTATGAATTTAGGCTGGACGATGATACTATTGATAAACTTAAAATAAGTTCACCTGAAGATATAATGGTAATTGTTACGGTGACGCTTCATTCAAAGGTAGAAAGCATCACTGTAAACATGAGAGCTCCCATAATAATAAATATAAAACAAAAGTTAGGGGAACAAATAATACTGGATAATGATAGTTATTCTATTAAGCATCCTTTGATTTGGGAGTGATAATATGTTAGTTATAACTAGAAAAAAGGGTGAATCCCTTTTGATTGGAAAAGATATTGAAGTAACGGTGGTAAAATTAGATGACGGCTCAGTTAAGCTAGCAATAAGTGCACCTAAGAATATCACTATTTTAAGGAAAGAATTATTTCAGGAGATTGAACAGGAAAATAAGAATGCTGCCGGTTTTAATGCTGAAGTTATTAAGCTAATAAAAAAATAATAAAATTATACGTAAATTAATAATAAAATTAAACAAGGAGTGTTAAACATGGAGGTAAACAGAAGTGGTCAAGGAGGACCGATTCAACCCGATAGTTTAGTTTTTAACGGGCAGAGTAAAATAGACGATACTAATAGAGATACACATATAAAACCTGCTAAAACTAAAGACGAAGAATATAAAGAAGAAGACATTAAGAAGGCAGTAGAAAAGCTTAACAAATTTTTAGAAGATAACGGCACTTACGTTGAATACAGTGTACATGAGAAGTTCAAAGACGTTATGATTAAGATAATAGATAAAAATACCAAAGAGGTTATAAGAGAAGTTCCACCTAAAAAAATATTAGATATGGTAGCTAAAATGTGTGAATTGGTTGGAATTCTTATCGATAAAAAGGCTTAGTCTGGTTTATTAAGCTAATTGATAAGGAGTGGGTAGCATGGAGTTTAGGCTCAATAAAATTGATACCAACTTAAGACTAAGGATTAATGAAGAAACTGCAGAAGGAAAAGTACATTCAAAGCAGGGAACTTTAATTCAAAGTAATAGGTATGATGCTAAAAGATCACCAAAGGGAAGCAAGAGAAAAGCAAAAGAAAAATTTAGCATTTCAAAATATGTTAAAGGAAAAGGACTAATAACTATAGAAGCGTCCAAGGTTGAAGATGTGGATGTGAAGGCGGAGAAAGAAGAAAATATATCGGGTTTAACAAACTATAAGGGATTATTCATTGATAGTAGGAGGTAAAGGTAAATGGCTTTAAACAATCCATATGCAGTTTATAAAAATAACAGTGTCAATTTTGCGTCAAAGGAACAACTACTTTTAATGTTAGTAGAAGGTGCAGTGAAGTTTGCTAAACTTGGTAGACAAGCTCTATTGGACAAGGATATAAAGAAAACTAATGAGTATCTTGTAAGAACTCAGGACATATTTTATGAATTGATGTCAACCCTTGATGTATCCCAAGGAGGAGAGTGGGCAGTAAGCCTTATGAAAGTATATGAATTTATTAATAA
>JAEZDX010000331.1 GCA_023417975.1 Bacillota bacterium | reverse complement strand
TATGCATGACGTAATAATTGTGTTACAAAATTATTATTGCCTTTAAATTCCGTTTGCTATTTCTGCTACTACTTCTTCCATAGTTTTGCCGCTGCAGCCTATGATTAAGTCCGCTGCTTTAACATATAGATTCTCACGCTCTATATAGAGATCTTTTAAGCTTACCCCATCTTCCATGGCAATTCCTCTAGTAGTTATATCCTTTAATCTGCGCTCGATTTCTTCAAGCTCTACTTGCAAATAAATAAGTATACTATTTTTCTTAAGCTTTTCTATTGCTTTTGAACTGTATATGACACTTCCCCCGGTTGCTATTACGTGATCAGTTACATCTAAATTCAACACATGCTCTTCTTCAATAGAAAGGAATTGCTTTATACCGTATTCCTTTATAATTTCATGAAGCTTTTTCTTTTCTTTCTCTTGTATTATCAAATCTGTATCTACAAAAGGTTGTCCTAATGTCTTTGCCAATAGTACCCCTACTGTACTTTTCCCTGCACCCGGCATACCTATGAGCACAATATTCATATACATCCCCCTACGTGAAAATAATAATATCATTTATATGAGTATTATACTTTTTAAAGCATAATATATTTTAAAAGCATTTGCTGAAAGCTTTCATGCAGCAAATGCTTTTAAGGTTATATGAAAAATCCAAATTACAGACTGTTTACAATATCCTTAAACTTGTTACCCCTTACTTCAAAATTAGGGAACATATCAAAGCTGGCACAGGCTGGAGACAATACTGCATAGTCACCTTTCTCAGAGATTTCCTTGCACTTCGAAACGGCTTCTTCAAGTGAAGCTACCACATATATAGGTATGTTCACTTTTCTCTCCTCCATAACCTTTATAAAAACATCTTTTATTTTATTTTTTGTCAAACCCATAAGTACCAACGACTTAATCATGTGGAGACCTTTCTCTGCCAAGGGCTCAAAAGGTATATGTTTATCGTAGCCCCCAGCTATAAGGATAACCGGTTTATCAAATACAGATATAGTTGCCAAGGTTCTTGTTGGACTTGATCCTATTGAATCGTTATAATACTTAACTCCGTTAACTTCTCTAATAAACTCATTTCTATGTGCTACCCCATTGAAAGAAGCTGCTACTTTCTTCATGCTTTCCTTTGACACCTCATCTTTTACCGCAAGAAAAGCAGCCAAATAATTTTCTACATTATGCATGCCCTTTATAGCTATATCGTCCTTATTACAGATTTCTTTACCGTCTATAAAAAGTTTACTGTCCTTATAATATCCATTCATATTTTCTTCGACTTTTCTGCTGAATAGAGACACATTGCCCTTAGCTTCCTTTGCAAAGGATTGAGTTATTTCATTATCATAATTTAATACTAGCAAATTATTAGTATTCTGATATTTATATATGTTCTTCTTTGACTCTATATATTCATCCATATCCTTATGCATATCTAGATGATTAGGAGTAAGGTTTGTTACAACTGCAATCTCCGGTGAGGTATTAATAGTCATAAGCTGAAAAGAAGACAATTCCAATACAACTCTATCCTCAGAGCTAATTTCCTCTATCCTTGAAAAAAGAGGCGTTCCTATATTTCCACCAACCCAGGTTTTAAAGCCTTCTTCTTTAAGCATCTTATATATTATAGTTGTAGTCGTAGTTTTACCGTCACTGCCGGTAACCCCATAAACCTTTGCGGGACAATATCGAATGAATTCTTCCATTTCGGAAGTAATATAAGCGCCTTCTTCCTTGGCTTTAATAAGAGCATCACTATCTATTCTCATGGAAGGTGTTTTAAAAATCACTTCATATCCTGTTAATTTAGCTAAATAATTCTCTCCTAAACAAAGAGCTATCCCCTTAGCTCTAAAATTTTTTGCCGTATCCCCCAGGTCCTCCTCAGACTTTTTATCAAATGCAGTAACCTTCGCCCCTAATTCAAGCAAAAAGTTAATAAGCGGAATGTTACTTACACCTATACCTACCACCGCTGTTTTCTTTCCTTTAATAAAATCTTTAAAAAACCTGAAATCCTTATTCATATTACCTTCTTGTAACCTCCATGTACGTATTTATACTTTGTCCTATTATAAATCTTGTCCCTTTAATAATTTATTATAACACTCCGGCAAGAAAATGTGAAAAATTTTTCAAAGCCTATAAGTTCCCACATCTATATTTAATTTGATAGAGCTAATATTCAATCGCAAATAATATATATTATATATAGAGTAATATATTAATTTTACCGGAGGAATCAATGGCCCCTTTTGCTATGTTTCTGACTATGCCGCTGCTATACATTGCTTTAGAGAAAAAGTGCCAACAAGAGAAGTTTTTAAAGCTAAAGTTAATCTCTATTTGGCTGCTTTGTCAAACTTATATATCATTAAACTACAAATACAGAATACCCCTTGGTATTGTAATAGGTGCATTGCTTATAGTTAATAATAAAGTGAACAAGCAATCAAAATTATCTGCTTTACTTGTTGGAGTTATCAGTTTCAGTGTAAGTGTAGGAATTAACTTAATTTACAAAATATAATCTGCTTATGGCTACTCCCTCAATTAATTACATACATAATACAATACAGCAGCTTGCTTATATTATAAGACAAGCTGCTGTAGTATTTTTAGAATTCCATTTTAGAGGAAATATACGCTTCAAGTTCGTCAATACTTAGTCTTACTTGATTCATTGAATCTCTATCTCTTAAAGTTACTGTGTTATCCTCTAAAGTATCAAAGTCTATAGTTATACAGAAAGGAGTTCCTATTTCATCCTGTCTTCTATACCTCTTTCCAATACTTCCTGCTTCATCATACTCTACATTAAAGTTCTTTCTTAACTTAGCATATACATCAAGTGATTTTTCAGAAAGCTTCTTGCTAAGCGGAAGTATTGCCGCCTTAAACGGAGCAAGTGCAGGATGAAGTCTTAATACTGTTCTTACATCTCCGCCTTCAAGCTCTTCCTCATCGTAAGCATCCGCAAGAAAAGCTAATGCAACTCTATCGGCACCTAAGGATGGTTCAATACAATATGGAACATATCTCTCATTAGTAGTAGGATCAAGATAGCTCATATCTTCTCCTGAATGTTCCGCATGCTTTTTCAAATCATAATCTGTTCTGTCAGCTATACCCCAAAGTTCTCCCCATCCAAATGGAAACAAGTATTCAATATCTGAAGTTGCATTACTGTAGAAGGATAATTCTTCAGCCTTATGATCTCTCATCCTTAAATTTTCCTTTGTCATGCCAAGGTTAAGAAGGAAATTCCAGCAGTAATCCTTCCAATAATTAAACCATTCCAAATCTTTTCCCGGTTCACAGAAAAATTCCAATTCCATCTGTTCGAATTCTCTTGTTCTGAAAGTAAAGTTTCCCGGAGTTATTTCATTTCTGAAGGACTTACCTATCTGCGCAATACCAAAAGGAACCTTCTTCCTTGAAGTTCTCTGAACACTCTTAAAGTTAACGAATATACCTTGTGCTGTTTCAGGTCTTAAAAATATTTCTGATTTAGCATCTTCAGTTACACCTTGAAAGG
>JAEZDX010000519.1 GCA_023417975.1 Bacillota bacterium | reverse complement strand
CTCTATGGCAAGAGCTCTGTCAGACATAAATGGAGTATGAAGGGCTTCCGTCATCATTCCAAGCAGGTGTATCTTTTGATTTGTAAGGATTGTAATCATATTAAAAAGAGCGTCCTGTACATGTCCTTTGAAAATATTCCCGGTCATAAACTTTGTTGGGGGCATATATTTAAGTGGAGCCTTAGGAAAAATCTCTCTGGCCATTTGGGCCTGAGCAAGTTCAAAGAGGAATCCATTCGTAAAATCAGGATTTATTTCAAAGGCATGACCTAAGCCCATTTGATTTTCTGGAAGTCCTGCTAAAAGGGCAAATTGCTCATTTATGAATTGTGATGCCAATACAGTATGAGCTTCTTCTACTGCGTCGGCAGTGGTTAAGTAGTTGTCTTCACCTGTGTTAATAATAACTCCTGCAAAGCCGTTTATGACTCTGGAAAAGTGCTGATCGATAAGCGTTCTTTTCATATTTATGTCTCGGAATAGTATTCCGTACAGAGCGTCGTTAAGCATTACATCAAGTCTTTCTAAAGCACCCATGGCAGCAATTTCAGGCATACACAGACCGGAACAGTAATTACACAATCTTATATATCTTTTCAGCTCTTTACCAACGTCATCCAAGGCTTTTCTCATAAGCCTGAAGTTCTCCTGAGTTGCATAGGTGCCTCCAAACCCTTCCGTGGTGGGGCCATATGGTACATAATCCAGTAGGCTTTGTCCCGTTGTTCTTATAACAGCTATAATATCTGCACCTTGCTTTGCTGCAGCAACGGCTTGAATGATATCTTCGTAAATATTACCGGTTGCTACAATTACATAAAGATAAGGACCTTCCTTGTCACCAAAGTTAATAAGATAGTCTTCACGCTCTTTCCGATTTTGGGTTATAACATTCAATGTTTGCTCAGCCAGAGCTCTGGCTTTAAGTTTTATTAGGAAAATATCTTTCATAGGGAGCTTTAATAAGTTTAGTTCACCCTTACATACATTTTCAGCAATTTGCTGAGGAGGCAGTCCCGTTTGAAGTACAGCATTGCTAATAAAGATAGCTGCACCCATAGTAAGAACTCCTGATGACTCGAGATTATCAACTAATATGTTGGGAAGAGGAACTCCGTATTCATCGATGCCATCAATACCGAGCAGCCTGCAAACAGCTCTTTCTACGGTTTTGGTAGAGTGCTTTTCAATGAATTCATGAGTAGCTTCCGCTATACTTTTTGCAGCTTTTCTGCTTCTATTCACTTTATCCCAATCCAAATTTATTTTACTTTCCATATTCATTCTCCTATTTTTCTATAATATTCCATTATTAGATTAATCAGTTCATTGTCCAGACCAAGAAGTGTACTTATATTTAGTGCATCCTTAGGGACTTTGCAGTGGTTTTGAACCCGCTCCAAACGGTAATCCATATATCGCTGAATTATAGCAGTTGAAGCTTCAGGTTGTATAGAAATTTGCTGCTTTAAGTATGTGAAGTTTACGTTTTTTAAGCCTATAATTTGATAATGAACTGTATTTTCCTCTACTATTCCGTCAAAATGAGTTGAAATAAGGCTAATAGATTCAAAGCCAGATAAATAATGTACCAAGGCTTTTACCAAAATCGCTCCCTCCTGTGGATTAGTTCCTCTGGCAAACTCATCAATAGCAATAAAGCCTTTTTCTTTTTTAGCATAAGATAAGGACTCCTTCAGGCTTATAATTTCCGCGCCGAAGGTACTGAGTCCACCTGTGGAAGACTGCATATCCCCGGATATTAAGTATAAAAAATCAAATTGAGGAATTATGGCCGTTCTAGCATATACAAAGAAGCCATATTGAGCCAACAGCAAGTTCAAAACTATAGTTTTCATGGCTACGCTTTTACCGCCCATGTTTGCTCCGGTTAAAATAGCAGTTCCGGGAGTAAGTTCGATATTTATGGGTGTAAATACTGACCCTGATTCTTTTAGCAAATCTGAAAGCATTGGATTGGTCAATTCTTTTAAAACCATTGGTTGTGCCTTGCTTATTTCAGGTTTTATACCTTCATATCTTATGGAAAGCTTTGCTTTAGCAATTAATAAATCTATTTTTCCGATTTTGCTTATGCTGTCACTTAACAAAACCATATATTGTTTAAGATTGTGGCTCAGTGTTTGCCGAACCTCCAGGTCTTCATATTCTTCAATAATAACTATTTTTGCTCTTTCCTCCATTAAAGCTTTAACAGCACTCTCTTCCTTAGTAAGCATTATTTTATGTTCCAGCAGCCTTTTTTGATTTCTTATAAGAGAGAGCTTTTCTGAATATACGTCATAGATGTAAAAAGTAGGCATTCTTTTACCTTCAGGATCTAATATATTAAGAGCCTCAGAAATGGGATTGAGCTGTGCATAGGGAATACTTAGGTCAATTTGCTTTATAATATGAGAAATATTGTCCAACTTCAGTAAGAAGGTCTTTAGCTCAAAGAGTTCAATTTCATCCAAAATTTCAGAATTTGCACATCGTTTTATGGAACCCCGTATATCCTTCAAGAAGTATAGCTGATACTGTAGCTCATCATAATATGTTTTATATAAATTGAGGCTTTCAACTACGGTTTGAAGCATGGTTAGTTCGTTGGTAAGTTGAAGAGAATCTTCAGAAGTAAAGGGCTTCAAGTTTTTCTTTTCCTCTAGACCGAATGGAGTTATAGGTTCAAGCTTATCCAATAAGTAGGTAAAACCTATTTCTTCTCTCTGCTGTTCATTTAAGAATTTAATATTTCTCACCTCCAAGCACATCAAATACAGGCAGTGGTATAGCCTCCTTCAAAAGCTCCAGGAAAGCAGGTCCATTAAAATTGTAGCCGTAAGGAGAATTGGGATTGCAGGTGATGCACACAAGATTAATGGGATTTATAGCTTTTATTAAGCCTCCCCGGCATATAAATCCATTAAAGTACTCATGTGATAGAAAGAGTTTTGTCCCGTCTTCAACTAAAAGTGTAATAT
>JAEZDX010000408.1 GCA_023417975.1 Bacillota bacterium | reverse complement strand
TCTGTTTTTAAATCCTAAAAGTGATACCTCAAGAAAATTTATAAACATCACTAATAGTTTTCAGAGTGGAAAGCAGTATGTTGAGGGGGAAGGAATATGAAAGAAGATTTATATGGAATTTTATTGGAAGGGACAGGACAAACCTTGTATATGGTAGCCTTATCAACGATAATAGCTATTATTTTAGGATTACCAATAGGAGTACTGTTAACTGTCACCGATAAAAGCAGCGTGGTACCTTTCCCAAAGGTTAACAAAATCATAGGCACGGTAATAAATGTTATAAGATCACTTCCTGAGATGATACTTATAATACTTTTATTGCCTCTGGCAAGATTTATTGTAGGAACTTCATTAGGTTCAAATGCTGCAATAGTATCCTTGTCCATAGGTTCTGCACCTTTCTTAGCTAGAATAATTGAAAACTGTCTGAAGGAAGTACAACACGGAAAAATTGAGGCTGCGGAAGCACTGGGTGCAAGTCCCATAGAAATAATTATTAAAGTTCTTATACCGGAGGCATTACCTTCCATAGTGAGAGGTATTACTATTGCCATAATAACTATAACCGGCTTTACAGCAATTGCAGGAGCTATAGGAGGAGGCGGATTAGGGAGTCTGGCTATTAGATATGGATATCAAAGATTCAGGAATGATGTCCTTTTGGCAACAGTACTTATACTTGTGGTTTTAGTGCAAACAGTTCAATTTGTTGGGGATTTAATTGCAAGATTTATTAATAGAAAAAGATATAAATTTGAATAATGGGGAGGAAATTAATATGAATAAAAAGGTTTTATCAATAATAGCAAGTATTGTAGTTTTAGCAGGTGTTTTCGCAGGATGCTCATCAAAGCAGTCCGATAACACCAAGGCGGCTTCCGGCAGCGGAGACAAAAAGGAAGTCACCTTGAAGGTTGGCGCGGCCTTAGTACCTCATGCAGAAATATTAAATTTTATTAAGCCGACTTTGAAAGAAAAAGGAATAAATTTAGTTGTTACTACTTTAGATGATGAAGGACAACTAAATCCGGCATTGGATGAAAAGCAGATAGATGCAAATTACTTTCAGCATGTACCGTATCTGGAATCGGTATCCAAGGAGAAAGGGTATAAGTTCAAGGTGGTTGGTAAAGTGCATGTAGAACCTATAGGCTTTTACTCGCAAAAGCTGAAAGCTGTAAGTGAAATTAAGGATGGTGCCAAAATAGGTATACCTAATAATCCGTCTAATGAATATAGAGCTTTGGTACTTCTTCAAGCTAATGGTCTGATAAAGCTTAAGGACGGTATAGCAAATTATAGTGCTACTCCAAAAGATATAGCAGAAAACCCTAAAAATTTGAAGTTTGTAGAGGCAGATGCAGCACAGCTTCCAAGGTCGCTTCCCGATTTAGATGGTGCTGTTATTAACACAAATATAATTTTGGAAGCTAAGATTGATCCTAAAACTGCGCTGTTTAGAGAAGATGCCAATTCTCCATATGCTAATGTTGTAGTAGTCAGAGAAGGTGATGAGAACAGGGCAGACATTAAAACTTTAGTTCAGGTGCTAAATTCCGCAGAGGTTAAAAAGTTCATAGAAGATAAATACGGAGTGGCAGTAGTTCCTGCGTTTTAATTAACGCAGAAACAAAGGGAGGTGAAAAAATGTCTTATAGAATAGCCTTTGCCAGCAGTGACGGTAAGGTTGTAAATCAACATTTCGGTAGAACAAAAAAGTTTTTGATTTTTCAGATTGATGAAAGCAGCGCTGAATTTGTAGAGCTAAGAGAAAATAAACCTGCATGTCAGGGATATGAACATACGGATAAAGCACTGAATAGATCTATACAAATAATTTCTGATTGTAAAGCTGTATTTGTTACCAGAATAGGGTATGGGGCTCTGGCTGCTCTTCAAGCGAAGGGCATAAGAGCTTTTGAAGCTCCCTATTTCATAAATGAAATTGTAGGACAAATAATATCGTCTAAGCTGCAAATATGATAATTAATGGTGGTGAGTACTATTGAGCATTAATATAAAAAGTCCTGAAGTTGAAATAAGAGAAATAAGACTAGGATCTATAACGGGTTTTGGCGGAACTGCTAAGGGCTTATGTAATAAGTCAAAAAGGGGAGGGCTGTGTGACAGAAGCCGATCCTTCAGTCAGTGTCTCGGCTGCAGCTCCGGTAATGCATTATGCCAAGTGATAATGATACAAGATGCGGTAGTAATAAATCATGGACCTCTGGGTTGCTCTGCAGATTTTTCGGATTTTAATTTTACTAATAGAGTGGGACAACGAAAGAGAGCTTTAAAGCTTCAAAATGCAAAGCTTATAAGTACAAACCTGGATGAAAAGGATATGATTTATGGCGGCGGAGCCAAGCTGGAAGCTGCAATAGCAGAGGCTTATGAAAGATTTAAGCCTAAAGCAATTTTTGTGACTACCTCCTGCGCTTCCGGAATAATAGGAGACGATGTGTCCGGCATTACTGATTTAGCACAGGAGGAGCTAGGAATTCCGGTCGTACTAGTTGCTTGTGAAGTCTTTAAGTCTAAAATATGGACAACTGGTTTTGATGCGGCATATCATGCAATTTTAAGAAAAATTGTCAAGCCTCCGGTGGAAAGAAAAAAGGATGTTATAAATGTAATAAATTTCTGGGGAAGTGATGTTTTTACTGAATTATTTGGAAAAATTGGCTTAAAACCTAATTATATTGTACCTTTTACCACGGTGGAGCAATTGGAG
>JAEZDX010000361.1 GCA_023417975.1 Bacillota bacterium | reverse complement strand
TTCTCATCTCCTGAATGAGCAGCTTTGTCTACTTCTTGTCCATTATATGTACCAAGATAAGCAACGAACCCGCCTTTTCCTGTTATTTTCTTCTTAATTTCATCTTGAGTATATTTTCCGCTGAAGCACATTTTTACTAGATCCCCTATTGGAACTCCGCCGCTTCTCTCCGGTGAAAACGGTCCTTCTCCATCAAGAGCGTTATTAACATCTACTATTCTTCCGTTCTTGTGTGCTCCTACGGATACGCCGCCTCCCATATGTGCAACTACTAAATTAATATCTTCATATTTCCTGCCGTTTTCTTTTGCATATCTCTTTGCAACTGCCTTTTGATTCAAGGCATGAAATATACTCTTTCTTTCAATCTCAGGAATACCGGATACTCTTGCAATTTCATCCATTTCATCCACTACAACAGGATCTACTATGAAAGCAGGAATATTTAGCTCTTTTGCTATAGAATCCGCAATTAGTGCTCCAAGATTTGAAGCATGCTGACCATTTACCTCTGCCTTTAAATCTTCAAGCATTCTTTCATTTATAGCATAAGTACCGCCTTCGATAGGCTTCAATAAGCCGCCTCTGCCAACTACAGCACTTAATGTTGTTATATCAAAGTCTTTTTCCTTTAATACGTTAAGAATAACTTCCTTTCTGAATCCGAATTGATCGGTTACGGAAGCATATTTTTCTATTTCCTCTGTCTGATGTCTTAAAGTCTCCACTAAAACAGCCTTTTCATCCTCATAAACACCTATTTTAGTTGATGTAGATCCGGGATTTATTATTAATAATTTAAATGCCATACTTTTTCCTCCTTATAATTAACTCTAATGTGCTGATTTTTTTATATCTATTTGTTCGCCGATACCAATGCAGCTAAAGCTATGGAGTATAGTTTTGTCTCAAAGCTGTCAGCTCTTGATGTAAGTATTACAGGTGCTGATGTTCCGACAAGTATACAGCCGTTTCTTGAATTTGTTGTATAAGTCAAGGTCTTGTACATAACATTTGCTGTTTCAATATTTGGAAGCAATATTATATCTGCTTTTCCTGCCACCGGTCCGCCAACCTTTTTATGTTTTGCTGCCTCTTCGGAAATAGCATTGTCCAACGCTAACGGTCCGTCAACAATACAACCCTTAATCTGTCCTCTATCATTCATCTTTGAAAGTATTGAAGCATCTACTGTAGCCGGCATATCCGGATTTACAACCTCTACGGCGCAAACCGGCGCAACCTTTGGAAGCTCAACTCCTACAGCATGAGCAACCTTTACGGAGTTATTCAATATATCTATCTTTGCCTTTAGGTCCGGATACATATTAAACGCAGCATCTGTCAAAAATATAAGTCTATCAAAATTGGGTATTTCAAACACAGCAACGTGAGACATTAGCTTTCCTGTTCTCAAACCAACCTCTTTGTTCAAAACGGCTCTTAAGAAATTAGCTGTTTCAACAAGCCCCTTCATAACCATGTCCGCTTCTCCCTTAGATGCAAGTTCAACAGCCTTTAGTGCAGCTTTAGCATCATTAGGTTCATGAATTACTTCAAACTTTGAAAGATCCATACCTATCTTATCTGCGACTTCCTTTATAGCCTTTTCATCTCCTACTAACACCGCATCGGCTATGCCCTGTTCCTTGGCAGCCTTTACCGCTTCTAACACAGGCTCATCTTGAGCTACTGCTACCGCTACCTTTCTTATTCGTCCACTTTTTACTTTTTCAATTACGTCATCAAAGTTCTTTACCATAAAATATTCCTCCCGATTTATAACTTATTTATATTGTAAAATGGATTGTTAACTTTTACACAATGTCTGCCAAAAATAAATTGAAATTATACTAGTAATTTCAATTTATTTTAGCTGTATTCCCTCTATCAAAGGCTGTTTATATTTAAACTCATTGATTACATTTTAACAAATAAATTATAAAAATTGCTATTTGTCAGAATTATCAGAATTGATTGTTGTAATTTTTTATTATTTCTTCTGCTACTTTTAGTCCGTCAACTGCTGCAGAAATAATTCCTCCTGCATATCCTGCACCCTCACCGGAAGGATATACTCCTTTAATGGATATACTTTGAAGGTTTTCATCTCTATCTATCCTCACCGGAGCAGAAGTTCTTGTTTCTATACCGGTAAGCACTGCATCCTCCATTGCAAAGCCCTTAATCTTTTTATCGAACTCCATTATGCCGAGCTTTAGCATTTCAATTACGTAGGGAGGCAAACATTTATCAAGCTTTACAAAATTCCAGCCCGGTTTATAAGATGGCTGAACCTTTCCTAAAGTCCTGCTTTGTTCATCCTTTAAAAAGTCTCCCACTAGTTGTACAGGTGCTTCGTAATTTCCTCCTCCGGCATTATAGGCAAGTTCCTCATAATGTCTCTGAAACTCCATTCCTTTTAAGGGTGACAATCCCTGAAAATCTTCCGGTGATACTGACACTACTAATGCAGAATTAGCATTGTCTTTGTCTCTTTTATAATAACTCATGCCGTTTGTAACGAGTCTATTATGTTCCGAAGCTGCTGCAACAACTTCTCCGCCGGGACACATACAAAAGCTGTATACCGATCTTTTCATCTGCTCATTGGAATAAGCAACTCTGTAGTCTGCTGCCCTTAACCTTGGATGCTCGGCGAACTTTCCGTATTGTGCTTTATCGATAAAGTGCTGCGGATGCTCTATCCTCACACCTATAGAAAAGGCTTTTGGAGAAACAAATACACCTCTTTTATGCATCATTTCATAAGTATCCCTGGAACTGTGGCCTATAGCCAGTATGAGTGCTTCACAAGGTATTTCATTGCCATTTACCATTATAGCTTTAACCTTGCCGCCATGGACTATAATATCTTCCAATTTACTACTGAATTGAACCTCTCCTCCCAAAGTCTTTATCTCTTCTCTTAAGTTTTTTACTACAGTTTTTAATATATCTGTCCCAACATGAGGCTTTCCGCTGTATATTATCTCCTTTGGTGCTCCGAACTTTACCAATTCATCGAGAACATAATCGCACCTTCGGTCCTTAATTCTTGTAGTCAATTTTCCGTCTGAGAAGGTACCGGCACCCCCTTCACCAAACTGCACATTTGATTCACCTTTCAATTTACCTGTTCTCCAAAAATTATCCACAGAGCTCGTTCGGGAATCCACATCTTCACCTCTTTCTATCAACAGAGGTTTATATCCTTTTCGCGCTAAAAGGAGACCTGCAAAAATACCTGCAGGTCCCATTCCAATTACTACCGGTCTGTGAGAAAGTCTCTTATGTCCGGGAACAATGTCTTCTTTAAAAGCTTCGGCTTCCGTAATAATATCTTTATCCTTTAGATTTTTAACAAGCTTTTGCTCACCTTCAAACTGTAAGTTTACAGAGTAATTAAATCTAATGTTGTCCTTTTTACGTGCGTCAATGGATTCTCTCAAAATTCTAAATTCAATTATCGAGTCTAAAGATATATTCAATCGCTTTGCTGCCTTTGTCTTTAATATTTCTATATCCTCATCTATTCCAAGGAATAGGTTATTTATTCTGATTGTCATTTTTTCCTCCGTTAATTAACCTTTTTATCATTGTATCTGAGTCTGCGGCGACACGGATTGGGTCGGAGCTACAGTTACAACCTTGGTTATGGTCACCTTCACGTTCGTAGGTGTCTTTGATTCCACCACCAATCCGTCGGGCAGCCCTGACACTGTTACAGGTACACTGTGGTTTTCTCCTTCTCCGAGATTAGTCAAATCAGCAGTGCACTTTATATCATTATCTCCAATGGCGTTCAATAAACTTTGCGGTCCCGTAAGCACAAGGAACACACTATTTTTATCAGCTGTATAATTAAGTCCCTGTCCAAGATTTATAAATTGCACACTCCTGGAAATATTTTTTTGTCCAACCTGATCTACATTTATTTTCACATTTACAACAGGATTTCCATGTACTAAAACTACATTGTTTGGAAGATTCAATTTAGCTTCAATGGTTTTTGAAGTAGTAACAGCAGCTAAATCAATAGTCTCCGTCTCAATTTGGCTTATAGCCTTTAATACATTTGGGTCTCCAGCAATATCAACCTTTGCAGGTACAGCTTCAATAGAATTCAGCTTCATTCCCTTTGTTATATTTCCCTTTGTATTTATGAATATACTTACGGTTTTGGTTTTCTTTACTGGGATTACTACATTTACAGTGCCCGGATCGATTTTTACTTCTTTAACAATCCGTCCAGCCTCATCATAAGGCTGAAGGGGTAAATTAAATTCCGCATCTGCGTCCCCATCCTTAAGTTCGGATTTTGCCTTTACATATGCCACATTATCCACGTATTGCGCGGGTCCGCTTATGTAAACAGAGCTTAGGTTCGCAACAGGATCCAATGCAGCATAGCCCGGTTTTACGGAAGCAGGTATTTCTAATTGTACCGGTACTGTTTTTGACTTTAATTCATCTAAATTTATTTCAAGCTTTAAATTATCTTTTTCAGGGGCAGTTATGTTATCCGGAATGCTATCTATAATAACAGGCACTCTGTTTATGCCCTTTTTTAGCATAAGCACCGACGACATATCTACCTTCAATTTTATTTTACTTGCATTTAATGCATTTATATCCAACATTGGTCCTTTAACCTTAAGCTTGACTTCAAATTTTCTATCATTCATCAATACTAATTTGTAATCTGCTAAAGCATCCACATTTTCTATAGATACAGGCACAAGCAAGGTATCTGTTCTTTCGGGATTTTCTATGTTGGCAACGTATATCCAAAGTATAAATGAAGCAATGACACATATAATTTTTATCAAGGCTTGATTATTCTTTTTCTTACCCACTGCTTCACCCTCTCCCAAATTGTCGTTTTCTTACTCTCCTGTCTTCTTTTCATTATTCTTATCAATATATCCTTCAGCCTATCTTTATCATAATTTCTTGTGAGTTTACCATTTACCGATAAAGATATTATACCGGTCTCTTCAGATACAATTACTACTAAAGCATCGGATATTTCCGTAATTCCCATTGCAGCTCTATGTCTTGTTCCCAACTTTTTATTTATATCCGTATTTCCGGTAAGAGGGAGTACACAACCTGCCGCAAGAATTCTGTCATTTCGTATTATAGTTGCTCCATCGTGCAGTGGAGTATTTACTACAAAGATATTCTCCAGTAAAGCGGAGGATACCAATGCATCAATCTGCGTTCCGGACGCAATAACATCATTAAGTCCGGTCTTTTGTTCTATGGCAATAAGTGCCCCTGTTTTAGTCTTTGCAAGATTTTCAACCGCAACTACAAGCTCAGTTATAACCTTGTCCATAACTTCATCATCTTCCAGTAATATGTGTCTTTCGGTAAAAGCGGATCTTCCTAGATGCTCAAGTGCTCTTCTGATCTCAGGCTGAAATATAATAACAATAGATAACACACCTATTGTTATAGTTTTATTAAGTACCAAATTAAGCATTGTCAGATTGAGCCAATCGCTTATAGGAATTAAAATAACTATAAATAAAATACCCTTTATTAATTGTTCAGCCCTTGTTTCTTTTATAAGCGTATAACCCTTGTAAAATATATATGAAATAACCGCTATATCCAGTATATTCCACACGCTTATACCACTTACTGTACGGGCTATCATATTGAATAGATTCAATGTCTGTCACCTCAAATAAATAATCTCATTATCAATTATACACTATTATTCTTCTTTAATGTACATGAAATCCTACTTTTGTTCATTATTTTTTACAAATTTAGATACGCTTGTACTCACAAAGTTATAATCCTAAACACTGAAAGAGCACCATTATTTAACTACCCTTAAAAATATATTCAACCTATATGTATTTAATACAGCAAGGAAGCTTATTATTTGATTTATTTTAAATGCTTCAAAAATAAATTAATGTGAGTAATTTTAAAATATATGATAGAATATATTTGTATTAAATCCTGTACTTACAACGATATTTTCACCATTTAGCATAATGCTTATATGTACAAAAGGACTAATATTAAAAAGGTGGTGTACTTTATTGAAACCAAAAAAGAAAAGAAACAATAAAACCCTCATAGCTATAATTATAACCATATTCTCAGCTTTGATTCTTATCGGGATATTTTTTGGTACATACTATTACGTAACTGACCAATCCCTCAATTCTTATGAAAGAAGCGTAAAGGATATAGTTGATGCTATTAATACGACTAATAAGAGTACTAAAGCTCTTCTTAAGGACAACGTTCCTAATGTAGACGCCTGCAAAAAGAGATTGCCGGAAATGATTGATCAGCTTAAAGATTCTAAAATAAAGCTTGAAGCATTAATTCCAGGGGACAAGTTCAAGCTTCAGCATTCTTCTATTAAAGATGGGCTCAATAGTAATATATTAATGTATACTCAAGTACTTAATATTTTTACAAATCCGAACAGTAAGGATATAAGCGGCTCCATACAAGACTTTACTCAATATAGAGATGATGGTGAAAACTTTTATGCACAATTCGGTATGAAAGGTATGTCTATATCTATATTGGAAAACGCCAATGATTTTTTAAAGGCTTTTGAATTATATGCCAATCAATTGGTAAAGGTTCAAAGGGACTCCGATATAAAAGCTTCACAAAACTTAGACTTTTCTTCAAAGATTGACGAACTTATAGCTAAATTTATTCCTATAAAAACCGACTTTTCGGTAGAACTTAAGAAAGCAAGAGATAAGACAAGCAGCTACAACGACGTACTTAACGTGGCAAACAGCTACAAAGACAAGAGTTCACAGTTGGAAAAAGACTTTCTTAAAATTTCAGTACCTGAGAACTGCAAAGCGGTAAAGGACAGTCTCAATAAGGTTTTTAACGACTATGATTCCTATATACAAAGCTTTATATTGGCTGTAGGTCAAGAAAGCAGTGCCGCTGCTGCCCAAACCGATGGAACTCCTCTGCCTCAGGATAAGCTTAATGAAATATATTCCGACTCCAATAACAGATACCTTGGGGTTCAAGATAAATATGAAAGCTTTTCCAATGTATATAATGATTTTAAAAATGCAAACATTAAATAGTTTTTAAGAAATCCGATTTTTCGGATTTCTTTTTATATATGTATATATTTTTTTCTTCAGGGTACAATACCATTAGCCTAAATTTTACGGCAAATTTTTGCTTTAAAATGCGGAGGAACCACATTCTGGGGTGAATCGCTTTAAAAAAGCGTAGGTTACACCTTTTCCGAACCCGACAGCTAACTTCGCAGGCAAAAGGAGGTATTACATGAATAAAAAATTAATGTTGGGCATTACTTTTTCTTTACTCCTATGTTTATCTGGGGGTATAAGTGTCAATGCTGCTGTTTCAAAAAGTTCTTCCACCTTTAGCCTTATGAATCAAAATGAGGAAGCGAGCCAAGTTTTTAACTATAAAAATAACACAATATATTTGAGCGATAACGATATTTATTTAATGGCTCAGGTGGTTTTTGCTGAAAGCCGTGCAGAACCTTATGAAGGAAAGGTAGCTGTTGCATCCGTTATATTAAATAGACTATTACACCCGGATTTTCCAAAAACTGTTTCCGGGGTAATTAAACAAAAAGGAGCCTTCTCCTGCGTAGTAAATGGAAAACTGGCTGTCGTCCCTACGGAGGATTGCTATAATGCAGTAATGGATGCACTAAAAGGAAAGGACCCCACAAGTGAAGCAGTATTTTTCTACAATCCTAAAACTGCGAAATCGCAGTGGATGAAAAATGTAAAGAAAAGTAATGTAAAACCTATTGGAAATCACGTTTTTTTCCTTGTAAAACGATAAAAGTTTCATATATATTAATTAATAATGAAAAGGTCAAAATCTAAAAGGTTTTAAAAAACAGCAACTCATTACATTTATGAGTTGCTGTTCACATTGTTTGTATTTAATTAGTATGATGTCAATATCAGCGCTTTGAATCTATGTAACTTACAGCATTCAATGCAGCTACAAGGCCTTCTCCTGCAGATTTTATATATTGATATGGCTTTCCTACACAGTCTCCACTTGCAAAGCACCCAGGCAGATTTGTCTTCATATTCCTGTCTACCTTAATATGTCCTTCTTCCATCTCAAGTCCAGGCACAAGCTGCCCGGGTGAAATACTGTCTTTAAGCACAAAAACTGCATCTGTGTCTAAAATTCTGCTGCTCAAGGTAAGACTCTTCACCCGATCCTCACCATTTATCTCCAGAGGCTTATCCGTAACTATTTCTATATTCTCCTTCAGCTCATACTGAGCCTTATACATGGGAACATAATATAATTTTCCAGCAAGCTCGCTTACATAATTAGCTTCCTCTTCCGCTTCTCTATTATATCCGATTACAGTTACAGTTTTCCCGCGGTACAAAGGTGCATCACAGGTTGCACAATATCCTACGCCTTTACCTAAAAATTCTTCCTCGCCTTTTAAAGGCTTTGTATATTCCATTCCGGTAGCTAAAATCAAGGTCTTTGCCTCATACATTTTGTCATTTACCATAAGTGCAAAATAATCTCCCATAGCGTATACATTATTAACTCTTTCGGTCAATAGCTCAATGCCCATGGCATCAATATGCTCCTGAAATTTTTCCTTCATTTCCTCACCGGTTATGTTGTAAAAGCCTAGGTAATTATTTATTTTAGGAGCTTTTACAAGCTTATTGCTGAGCTCCCTGTATCCAAACAAAAGTATTTTTTTGTTACGAATTTTTGCATTAATAGCAGCAGATAATCCTGCTGGACCGCTGCCAATAATAGCTATATCATATCTATCACTCAAGGTCTGCACCTCTTTATACGTATTTTTCAAGGACAGCCTTTATTTCCTGCTTAGGTCTGAATCCGATTAAAGTTTCTGCAACCTTTCCATTACTGAAAACCATTAAGGTTGGTATGCTTGCTATTCTGTATTTATTCTGTATTGAAGGATTATCATCCACATTCAACTTTGCAAACTTAATTTTATCTCCCATTTCTTCACTAAGTTCTTCCAAAATAGGGGCAATCATTTTGCAAGGACCGCACCAGGATGCCCAAAAATCTATTAGTGCTACACCATTATAATTTTCAACTTCTTCTATAAAATTGTTATCTCCTACTTCTCTCATTATTTATCCCTCCGACTACAAATTATACCCCATACAGGTATACTATAATTATATATTTTCATCCATTTAGTGTCAATATAAAAATCATTATTCGTTGATATCTATTTTTCAAAGTTTCCTTTTGCTACAATATTCCCATTGTCCATCATCTTTTTTCCTTTGGAAAACATATCCGTTATATTTAAAGCTTCTTTATCTGCTAATATAATATCTGCATGGCATCCGCCTTTTATTCTTCCTTTATGTATAAATTTAAAGTGATCGGCCACATTTGAAGTTATTACCTTAAGCGCCGTTTCTATTGGCACATTATTATTAATTATTGAATCCCGGACTT
>JAEZDX010000307.1 GCA_023417975.1 Bacillota bacterium | reverse complement strand
GGATGTATTCCCGTGGGAACTCCTCTACCGTTATCTATGACAGTAACACTTTTATCATCATTTAAAATTACTGTTGCTTTATCTCCGAAGCCATTTGAAATTTCATCTATGGCATTATCGACTATCTCCCATATGCAGTGATGAAGTCCTTTGCTCCCGGTAGATCCTATGTACATTCCGGGCCTTACTCTTACAGGTTCCAGCTTCTCTAAAGAAGTTAAATCCGTAACATCGTAACTGCTTTTTACTACTTCTTCAACACTCATTTATTTACCTCCGCTAATAACATGATTTTGCTGCTTTTTTTGTCCATATATGCATTATCGCCTTAAACCTAAAAATATTTAACATGCAAATGTATGTTTGCATGTATCACAAATGATATCATGTCAAATTATTTTGATTTTGTCAATACATAATACTTTATTGCTTAGTTTATCTAGAAATATAATAGATAAACATTTATATTTTAACATGGACTTTTAAACAACACAAATATATCCTTATTAAAATACAAATAAATGGAAAAATGCTGCAAAATGATCTATATGAAGTTCATTTTACAGCATTATTAATTTACTCTTCATTTACTTCTATACTTTTATTATTATCCAAAGCACACGCAAGTCTTATTAGGTATTTCAACGATCTGTCACCAATGTCACTTTCAATATCCAACTCCCTTATAGCTTCTCTAGACAATGCAATAGCTTTTTCTTCTTTAATCCTACTTTCATCATTTTTGTACTTATCTTCAACAAATTTTACCGAAGCTGACACAGCTCTCAAAATAGCTTTTACATTCTCAGGTTTGGCTTCATGATTTTCAAGCTGCGCTAAAATAGTATATGTTATGCCATAATAATCATCATTCCTAATTATACCTTTCTCCCTGAGAAAATATATGAAATAAGCTATGCTAAGCACCATCAATACTATGAGTACATATTCGATTATTAGCTCTGTCATGTATTGCCCTCTTTAAATATTGTTATATTAACATTATATGCACTGCCTTTAAATTTGCTCTGTAAATCGCATTAGTATAATTTAACAACAATTCTCAATAAAACGACATCTAGCTGCATTATTCCCATTCACTCCAAACTTCCGGTTTATATCCAACCGTAGCTTGACGTCCGTTTCTCACTATCGGAGTTTTGTATAGCTTTGGATTGCTTAGCAGTATTTCTTCTTTAGTTGCAGCATTTCTTATATTTTCCAGATTAGATACCTTATATTCTTTTGCCGATGTATTAATCAATTCGTTCAAACCTACCGCAGTGGCTACACTTTGAAGCTCTCCCTTACTTAGTCCCTTTAAAGCTATGTCAACCAGCTGATATTTTATCTTTCTTTCTTTAAAATACCTCTCTGCCTTCTGCGTATCAAAGCATTTTTTTGCACCAAATATTTGAATATTCATAATCATCCTCCTCCTCGATTATTTAAAAGAATATTATTTTTTACTATTTATCCTTTAAAAGTTGTTGTTTGTGTTTTATTGTATAATTATTTTTTTATAGTCGCCTTAATACAGCTAGGGTTATGTATATATACATTTGCCTACATATGTATTGTTACAATATTAAAGATACCGCAGCCTAATAATACTTAAAAACTCATATATCTTCAACTATTGGAAATAACAATTGAATTTTAAAACCCTTCCCAAATTCAGACTCAACTTCTATTTCAATATTCAATTCATCGCATAACTTTTTTACAAGGTACAATCCTAAACCTGTAGATTGAATCCTGTTTGAATTATCACCGGTAAAACCTTTGTCAAAGATAAAAGGAAGATCTGAAGAAAGCACTCCTATACCGTTATCTGAAATGGCTAAACTATATCGATTTTTTGCAATAGCAAGTCCGGTTTTTATGTAGATGAAGCTTTGAACTTCCTTATTTGAGTATTTAATGGCATTGACCAATATTTGTGTAATAATAAATTGAAAGGATCTTTTATCACATATAATATGAATAGCTTCAATTTGCGAATTAATCATTACCTCTTTTTCATCCAGTAATGATTGAAACTCCAACAATATATCATCAATGAAAGGCTTCACCCATACTCTCTCTAAGCAATAATCCACATGTGATGCCTGTAATCTTGCATAAAATAATATTTGCTCAATATCATCACTAATATTAATTCTTGCATGTTCAAGTCTTTGATGTACCAGTTCGGACATTTCATCTTGACGATTTGCCAAAACCAAGGTTATCAAAGAAATAGGTGTTTTTATCTCGTGTACCCAGCTTTCAATAAACTCCTCATACTCCTGATTTTTAAGTCCATTCTCATTTAATTTATCGTTAAGTGTCCGTAATTTATTTGCTAAGTAATTCACTTTTTCTTCATGGAATTCACCAACGGATTGTATAAGTGCATCTTCATGCTCTAATGAAGGTTCTCGAAGAAAATTATAAAAAGCCTTTTCTTGCATCGCCTTCCTTTTCATAACACATAAAATTCCAAAGGCAATACAAATTACAGAAAAACCAATCATGCTAATGAGTAAAATTAAAAAGGTTTCCGGATATGCTAACCAAGCGGTAAAAATGAAAAAGACATCACTTATACAAAGAAGAAAAATCCAAAGGCTGCATTCTTTCAGAAGCTTAAACAAGACTCTTTGCTTCATTGACTGTCACCTCCTTTTAATTGATAACCTACTCCTCTGACAGTCTTTATTCGGCTTGATAAACCAACCAGATCAAGAGATTTCCTCAGTCTAGTCATATTAACTTGTAATATGTTCTCATCAACATATTCACTGCTTCCCCACAAAAGATTAAAAAGATCTTCTTTTTTTACTACAGAAGGTGCCGCCTTCATCAAAGCTTTCATAATAATTCCTTCATTCTCTGATAATGTAACCGTACTATCTCCAAAATATAGTATATTTGCGTTCTCATCTAACTGAAAGTCACCTGCATCTAACATATCACGCATATTGACATACAGCTGTATCAACTTCTGAATTCTGGCAATTAACCGCTTAGGATGACAAGGCTTTGTTAAGTAATCATCCGCCCCTAATTTTAATGCATGTAGTTCATCTTTCAGTTGATTTCGCGAAGTAAGCACCAAAATCGGACCTATTCCTCTAGCCTTAAGAGCTCTGCAAACATCAAATCCTGAGAGGCCCGGTAAATTCAAGTCCAATATAACTAGCGAAGGCGACAATGATACTATATCCTCCAACACAGTATCAAAAGAAGAGATACACACTACAGAGTATCCCTCCTTCTCTAATATGTTTTGTATCTCCATACGCAAAAAAAAGTCGTCTTCAACAATGACTATATTTCTCAAGACTTTACCTCCTATTGAATCCCATCTAGTTTCATGATTTCTTCATCACTTTTTTTCATAATCATCCATATATAACCGAGTTCAAATATGATAAATACAATAAAAGCCACTCCTGCCATATAAGCAACAGTACTAATGTTTACATTTGACGTTACTGGGATTCTTAAAAAAGTTCTTAGCATCGCTACTACGCCAAAGCCGGAGCTAATCAAAGCTACAGCAATCACCAATCCAAAATATAACCGGATTTGTGCCCTAGCCGATGAACATAATTCTTTAACACTAGCCCCAAGCATTGCCAAGGTAAAATAACGGTGCCTTGTACTTCTTTGCTGCATAAGAAACTTCAACCCAAGTACTGTATTTGCAATAATTAGAAACATAACACCGAGATATAGTGTTATATAGCTTCCTGCCACTATATAAAATAACTGTCTTCCCATGCTGGCAAGGTAGCTTTCGTAATGTAAACCGCTTGTATCCAGTGTTTTATCCACTTGCTGAATTGCCTGCATGAGCCCTTTTTCCCTGACGAAATCAGAATTTAAAACCATATTCCAACGGGATGAACTTCCCGAATCACCAACTAAGGCATTGAACACATCCTCAGGCACAATTAATGCATAAGAAATAGTGACAGCCCTATCCGCAACAAGATTGGACGTATATAATATTGATGTGAATTTATATTGTTTATTATCAATATCGATTGTTGGATTTGACTTCAGCGCCTTCCTTAACATATCGTGAAAAAACGAAAATTGTTCACTTGAGTACATAGCTATTTCATCATCACCTAATACAAGTGGAGGGTTATTTATAGACCTTAGCATTGCATTATAACTTGAAAGTGCTATTAAATATGGCCTATTATTATTTGCTAGATTATTTAATATATTTTCTTTTGTATCTGAGCTATCTTCTGCAGAAATTCTTTGTTCCAGTCCTTCCCAAGAAAAAGTATGTGCTTCAGTATTATCAGATATAACTGCATTTTTTGATCCTAAAAGGCCGAGCTTCATAGGATAATACTCCCTTATATAAGGTTTTAACTCATCAGAGGCTAGTACGGAAGTAATCTTTTCTTCCGATGCTTCGAAGGTAAAATCTGCACTTCTTCCGGATGCTGATCCCCTCTCCAGAATTGTAGAAATGCCATATGTAAAACAAATTACTGCCAAAAGAATTAATAAGGATGATATTGCAAGAGACGTCCACTGATGTAAAACATTTTCTTGTAGTTGTCTTCCTGTAAAG
>JAEZDX010000227.1 GCA_023417975.1 Bacillota bacterium | reverse complement strand
GCTTAACACTATAATAAACCCAGTCTATTGATAATTATATATATTTAAAATAAAATATAGTTATCACTGTAAAAGACTAGAAAATATAGGCGCAAATTTTATTCAGGAGGAAGTTTATGAGAAGACTCAAGAAGGTAATTTCACTATTCTTAATACTCTTATATGCTGTTGCTTTTTCATTTTTTGGATTTGGGTGTAAGGATGAAGCTATTAACAGAGCCACAAATACTACTCCAACTACTACTAGTGATGTTGAAGGGAAAACAGCACAAAAAGAGAATGAACAGCAGGATAAAAAATATGGCGATGTTAAGGGCTTTCTATGGCAGATAAAAAAAGGGAACAGCGTGGTATACATGTACGGATCAATACATGTTGGCGATAAGGATATATATCCATTATGTAAAAATGTAGAAGAAGCCTTTGACAGTTCAAACGTATTGGTAGGTGAAATTGATATAACGGATACTAAGGCTTTGACGGCTCAAGCTATGAAGATGATATATTCAAATGGGGATACGGCTTACGATCATATGTCTTCTGAGGGAAAGAAAAAAGTAGAAGAAGCATGCAAAGAACTGGATTTTAATCCAAGGGTAGTATTGAATCAAAAGGTATGGTCCTTAGGCTCAATAATTTCAGGGTATCAGATGAAAAAAGCAGGATATGATGCTAATTACGGTATAGATATGTATTTTATGAACAAGGCAAAAGGAAAGAAAAAGATTATGGAAGTTGAGGGAGCTGAATTCCAGTTTAATCTTTTAAACAGCTTTTCAGACGAGGAGCAGGAAAAGTATTTTATAAGTTCTATGTCAACTATAGAAGATACAAAACAAGGATTGGATAAAATATTTCAGGTATTCAAGTCCGGGGATGAAGAAGAGATGGAAAAAGTTTTAGGGGAAGATGATAGAAACTCAAACTTTTATGAGAAGATGATACTGGAAAGAAATAAAAGTATGGCATCAAAAATTGAGGAATATTTAAAAACGGGAGATAGTTATTTTGTTGTAGTTGGATTAGCTCATTACTTAGGAGAAGATGGCGTTATAAAGCTGTTACAGGATAAGGGTTATACTGTAACAAAAATATAAGAATGTAGACCAATGGGATATTGCTAATAAATAATACAAAATAAAAGGTGAGATGATCTTTGGCTTTAAGATTATCTCACCTTTTCGTTAACTAAAGAGTTATGATTGAATATTATCTTCAGCTTCAATTATAATATCCTGAGTGTGTGCGGCTCCATACAATTCACGTCCCTTTATGTTAAGCTTGGCCCTTTCTTCTTCTGCCAATTTACTTATCATGTCTCTTACATCCTTGGGATGCTTTACCTTTTGGATAAGAAGCTCTTTATCAGTTTCATCACCAGTGTACAAGGTAACTGTCCCCACTCCAAATAATTTATCCCAGAAGGTCCTTTGTAACCTTACATCCAGTACTCTATACATAACGAGCTCATCTTCAACAGTTGTGAATAAGCCTTTGCTTACAAAAAGTCTATTACTATCCAATGAATATTTTGTAAAGGACAAGGGCAGGCCTAAAAATCTCTTTCTATCCTTCCAATCCATATAAATCCTCCTTATTAATTTACTTACAATAATGTATAATATAATTTTACCTTATTATTACATCCATGTGAAGAAAAATGGATAAAATAAAATGCCGGTAACGCAAGCCTATGCGATGCCGGCATTTTATTAATTTTTAAAGCTGTGTATAGGCGAAGGGATTCTTCCTCCACGAGCTATAAACTCTTCGCTGGAGAAAGGATTTACTTTCATAATAGGAGCTCTTCCTAAAAGTCCTCCAAATTCAACACTATCACCTATATCTTTACCTGGAACGGGAATAATTCTTACTGCAGTAGTTTTATTGTTTATAACACCGATGGCTGCTTCGTCGGCAATTATAGCAGCTATAGTTGCAGCAGAAGTATTTCCTGGTATTGCTATCATATCAAGGCCTACAGAACATACGCAAGTCATAGCTTCAAGCTTTTCCAAAGTAAGTGCTCCCTTTTCAGCTGCGTGTATCATACCGATATCTTCACTGACGGGAATAAAAGCACCACTTAGTCCGCCAACATGGCTGCAAGCCATAACTCCGCCTTTTTTTACAGCATCATTTAATAATGCCAAAGCTGCAGTAGTCCCTGGAGCACCGCAGCTCTCAAGTCCCATTTCTTCAAGAATGTGAGCTACACTGTCACCTACTGCCGGAGTAGGGGCCAAGGATAAATCTACAATACCAAAAGGGACTTCAAGTCTTCTTGAAGCTTCAGCTGCAACGAGCTGTCCCATTCTCGTAATTTTAAAGGAAGTCTTCTTTATGGTTTCAGCTACAACGTCGAAGGAGGCACCCTTGACTTTTTCAAGAGCACATTTTACAACGCCGGGGCCGCTGACACCTACGTTTATAACGCAATCAGGTTCTCCTACTCCATGGAAAGCACCGGCCATGAAGGGGTTATCCTCAACAGCATTTGCAAATACTACAAATTTTGCGCAGCCCAAACCATCTTTATCTGCAGTGAGCTCAGCAGCCTTTTTTATAATTACTCCCATCTCTCGTACAGCATCCATATTTATTCCGACCTTGCTGGAGCCGATGTTTACGGAGGAACATACCATATCGGTAACGCTTAGAGCTTCAGGTATAGAATCTATTAATATTCGGTCGCCCTTTGTATAGCCTTTGTGGACAAGTGCTGAGAAACCGCCTATGAAATTTACTCCAACATTTTTAGCAGCTCTATCAAGTGTTTTTGCAAATTCAACATAATTTGTATCATCACTGGAGCCTGCAACCATGGAGATAGGTGTTACTGAAATTCTTTTATTGATTATAGGAATACCATATTCCTTTTCAATTTCCAATCCTATTTTTACAAGATTTTCGGCCTTTTTCGTTATTTTGTCATATATTCTGTCACGGCATTTATTGCCGTCTGAATCTATACAATCCAAAAGGGAAATTCCCATAGTAATAGTTCTAATATCAAGCATTTCTTTCTCAATCATATCTAAAGTCTGAAGGATTTTGTCTCTATTTATCATGAATGCTATGCCCCCTATATCTCATGCATGGAATTGAAAATATCCTCATGCTGAGTCCTTATTGATACTCCAAGCTCCTTGCTTTTTTTATCAAGTTTCTGGTTTAATTCGTCAAAGTTTACAGTCATGTCACTTAAGTCAACAAGCATGATCATAGTAAAATATTCTTGCAAAATTGTCTGACTTATGTCAAGAATATTAATACCGCAATTTGCCAATTCCGTACTCACTCCCGAAATAATGCCCTTTCTGTCCTTTCCGATTACAGTTATTACTGCACGCATAAAATAACCCCCTAAAAATAATATTAAATTTATAAAAATAATGTTTTATAAATAAAAAAATAGTAGCGAATATAACGTATTTTTGTTAATTATACTATTTTTTATTGACGGTGGCTATATGTTTAGAATGTAAGTAAACTTTTTCATAGAGAATTTTTTAAATTTTTCTAAAATTAAGTTTTGGCACAGACAATTGAGTATGAGAGGAAGGCTAATTATGATATACTATATAATATATATCAATTTAAATTACGAATAGGCATATTCTATAATAAAGCTTAGTGAAAAAAGATAAATTATTTATGATTTGAATTTATAACTAGAATATTGCGTATAGATATATAAATTGTTATATTTATTGTTAAAGTAATTATCTGATACTTCCAATATGCCCTCAATTATATCAATACACAGACTACTTGATTTTTCTGAGTACTAAAAACCATTAGCATTGATATTTAAAAGTATATGATAAAACAGATTAGTGGATTATTCATACATCTGTACAATAAAATGATGTATAGATGGAATTATCCGTGGAATGACGAGGTGGAGAGGGAATAAATGAAAAAATGTTCGATTTGTAATAAAAATATTGCAGTTATATTTACGACTAAAATAGAAGGCGGGAAGACAGAGACTCAGGGTATATGCTTGGATTGTGCTAAGAAAATGGGTCTTCCGGTTGTAGATCAGCTTATGCAGCAGGCCGGTCTTTCTCCTGAGGAAATTGATAATTTGAGTGAGCAGATGAATACGATGCTTCATGATGTAGATATGGATGAGATGATGAATAATAACAATATGCTTGAGCTGTTTAACAACATGACTCCAAAGGAGAAAAATGAGGAGGAGTCACTTTTTGACGATACTCTGGAGCATGAGGCACAAGTTGAAGAAAATCCCGTAAGAAAGGATAAACACAGTAAAAGTAGGACGAAGAAGAAAAATCTTGATAAGTTTGGAACTAACTTAACCCAGAAGGCACTAGATAAGGAAGTTGACAGGGTTGTAGGCAGAAACCGAGAGATAGATAGGGTAATTCAAATTCTTAATAGAAGAACTAAGAATAATCCTATACTTATAGGAGAACCGGGTGTAGGAAAAACAGCTATAGCTGAAGGCTTGGCGGTAAGAATTGCTGAAAAACAGGTGCCTGCTAAGCTTTATGATGCAGAGGTATACCTTCTTGATTTAACTGCAGTTGTGGCAGGAACACAATTCAGAGGTCAGTTTGAAGGAAGGATGAAAGCGATAATTGATGAAGCTAAAGAGCTTGGTAATGTTATCCTTGTAATTGATGAGGTTCACAATATAATTGGTGCTGGAGAAGCACAAGGCGGTGCACTTAATGCAGCTAATATTTTAAAGCCGGCATTGGCCAAAGGAGAAATACAGGTAATTGGCGCCACCACCTTAGAGGAGTATAGGAAGTATATTGAAAAGGATTCTGCACTGGAGAGAAGATTCCAACCGGTTATAGTTGAGGAGCCTTCAGTACAGGATACAATAGAAATTCTTGAAGGTATTAAAGGATATTATGAAGACTATCACCAGGTGCACATACCTACGGAAGTAGTAGAAGCTGCTGCGATTTTGTCTGACAGGTATATAAATGACAGATATCTTCCCGATAAGGCAATAGATATAATAGATGAAGCAAGCTCCAGGGCCAACTTGAAAAATAAGGGGCTTGTTGAGCTAAGAGCGCTGAAAGATGAATTGGATGATATGAAGCTGAAGATTGAGAATGCGGCAGACTCCAATGACTATGAAAAGGCTGCTCAATATAAAGTTGAACAATGCAGGATTGAAGAAAAGATAAAGAAGATAGAAAAAGACACCGATGAAGCTGTATTAACTGTGGAGGATATCGCCTATGTTATAGAAGCTTGGACTAAGATTCCGGTGCAGAAAATAACAGAGGAAGAAGCTGCAAGACTTATTAATATTGAAGAGAGACTTCATTGGAGAGTTGTAGGACAGGAAGAAGCTGTTACCAATATATCGAGGGCAATAAGAAGAAATAGGCTTGGCTTTAGGAAAAAGAGAAAATCAGCTTCCTTTATATTTGTAGGTCCTACGGG